>NZ_JBIQFG010000017.1:44010-60500 GCF_045369345.1 Ureibacillus sp. 179-F W5.1 NHS
CTGTCTCAAGCTTTCGCCGCAGAAAAGGGTAGCATCTCCTAGCACTTGAGAGATGGATGAAAAAGAGAAACAGCAAGTACTTATCAATAAATTAGTTCAAATTAAGTGTTTTGCGCCTGACGCAAGCTTTCGGCGCAGAAAACGATGTAGTCTCACTTGAGAGACTACATCGTTTTTGCTATGATTAGACTGGAATATTTAACTTATTAAATTTTATATCTGTCCGAGGAGGATTTTCGTAATGCCATTAGTATCAATGAAAGAAATGTTAATTAAGGCGAAAGAAGAAGGATATGCTGTAGGGCAATTTAATATTAATAACCTTGAATTCACACAAGCGATTTTACTTGCTGCTGAAGAAGAAAAATCTCCAGTCATCCTTGGTGTTTCTGAAGGCGCTGGAAAATATATGGGCGGATTTATTGCAGTTGTAAATATGGTTAAAGGATTAATGGAAAGTTATAAAATTTCTGTTCCTGTTGCTATCCATTTAGATCATGGTTCAAGTTTTGCTAAATGTAAAGAAGCTGTTGATGCTGGTTTTACATCTGTAATGATTGATGCTTCCCATCATCCGTTTGAAGAAAATGTAAAAATTACAACAGAAGTTGTAGAATATGCACATTCAAAAGGAGTATCTGTTGAAGCTGAACTTGGTACTGTTGGCGGACAAGAAGATGATGTTATTGGTGCAGGTATTATATATGCTGATCCTCAGGAATGTAAACAACTTGTTGAACAAACAAACATCGATTGCTTAGCACCTGCTCTTGGTTCAGTTCATGGTCCATATCAAGGTGAACCAAATTTAGGATTTAAAGAAATGGAAGAGATTTCTAATTTAACAGGATTACCACTTGTTTTACATGGTGGAACTGGTATTCCAACTAAAGATATTCAACGTTCAATTTCGTTAGGAACGGCTAAAATAAACGTGAACACTGAAAATCAAATTGCTGCAACGAAAGTTATCCGTGAAATTTTTGAAAACGATAAAAAAGTGTATGATCCACGTAAATATTTAGGACCAGCACGTGAAGCAATTAAAGAAACGGTTATTGGAAAAATGCGTGAATTCGGTAGTTCTCAAAAGGCATAAGTAATTCTAACTTACTGTTATAGAATAGATGTTTCAATAATCATTTAAGGGGAAAATAATTTTTAAAATAAAAGCCCAATGGTTTTAATTATTACTAAAAATGTTTACTATAGGATAAACAATAGAATATATGCTTTTTTATCTTTACTTTCATTCAATTGAAAATTTTCCTACCGTTTTGGAAATGGGAAATCCCTTGATTGGATGAAATACGAACTTCCGGAACGTGCACCGGATTTTTCATAAAGTTAACTGTACAAGCACAATTTAAATCCGGACGCAATTGTGCCGAGGCGTAATTGATATAGTGATTTGCAGGAGAAGTGTCGGATTGGAATCAATCGACCTTCTCTTAATTTTTGATTGACACTTTACAAATGGAAAACAGGAGGATATAGATAATGAAATTTTTTATCGATACAGCAAACTTTGAAGAAATTAAGGAAGCCCATTCTTGGGGGATTTTATCGGGTGTTACAACAAACCCATCATTGGTAGCAAAAGAAGAAAATGTTTCTTTCCACGATCGTCTTCGTGAAATTGCTGAACTAGTTGATGGTTCTGTAAGTGGTGAAGTAATTTCTCTAGATGCTGAAGGGATGATTAAAGAAGGTTTAGAATTAGCAGCGATTGCACCAAACATCACTGTTAAATTACCGATGACACCAGAAGGTCTAAAAGCTTGTAAATTTTTCTCTGAAAAAGGTATTAAAACTAATGTGACGTTAATTTTTAGTGCGAACCAAGCATTAATGGCTGCCCGTGCCGGTGCAACTTATGTATCTCCTTTTGTTGGACGTTTAGATGACATTGGTCAAAGTGGTACAGAGTTAATTGCAACAATTTCAGATATGTTTGCAATTCACGGCATTGAAACGGAAATTATTGCAGCTTCTATCCGTCACCCTCAACATATTACAGATGTAGCTTTAGCAGGAGCTGATATTGCTACAACACCATTTAAAGTTTTAAAACAATTATTCCATCATCCATTAACTGATAAAGGGATTGAAGGATTTTTAGCGGACTGGGAAAAACGTAAAAACAAATAAGAGCCATTTATTACTTTAATTCAGAATAATCGAGTTTCCATTTCAACATTCAACATTATTCAAAAATAAAATATTATATAGAGAATATAAAAAAATCTTTATTGTTCATAAAATTTTAAGCTTTAAATTGTGAAAAAGGTAAATAATAAACAGTAACAACAAAAATATAAATTAATTACCTTTTTTTACTTCATACAGAACGATCGATAAAAGGTAAACCTAATGCACTGTTCAATAAAAAGGTTTTAATATCCACCTGTATGAAGTGAAAGCCACTGGCGAAAACACACTGTTAATTAAGAAATTGTTCGAGCTAACTCGAGAAGTTTATGTGGAATAGTCAAGGCACACATTTGATAGAAAGTGAGCGATATGGCTAGCTTAAAGAACAGTAATAAGTGAAACTTTCCAATCATAAGGGAGAACGGATATGGATGTTTATAAAATCAATGGCGGAAATCGCCTTAAAGGAACATTAAAAGTAAGTGGTGCAAAAAATAGCGCAGTTGCATTAATCCCCGCTTCCATCTTAGCTAATTCTTCGGTAACAATTGGTGGCATTCCAGAGATTTCAGATGCTTGGACGTTAAAAGCATTGCTGGAGGAAATTGGTGGCGAAGTTTCTTTTAAAGATGGACAGATGATTATCGATCCTACGAATATGCTTGCAATTCCTTTACCAAACGGAAATGTAAAGAAACTTCGTGCTTCCTACTATTTAATGGGAGCTATGTTAGGACGTTTTAAGAAAGCGGTCATTGGTTTACCAGGCGGTTGTTTCTTAGGTCCGCGTCCTATCGATCAACATATTAAAGGGTTTGAAGCCCTTGGTGCTAAAGTGACGAATGAACATGGAGCTATATACTTACGCGCTGATGAGTTAATTGGTGCGAAAATATACTTGGACGTTGCAAGTGTAGGTGCTACGATAAATATTATGTTAGCGGCAGTACGCGCAAAAGGTCGTACAATCATTGAGAATGCTGCAAAAGAGCCGGAAATTATTGATGTTGCCACACTTTTAACGAATATGGGAGCAAATATTAAAGGAGCAGGAACGAGTGTCATTCGTATTGATGGAGTAGAAGAACTTCATGGTACTAAACATACAATTATTCCTGACCGTATTGAAGCTTCAACATTTATGATAATGGCGGCAGCAATTGGTGATGGTGTAACAATTGATAATATTATTCCTCTCCATTTAGAAGCTGTTACAGCAAAACTACGGGAGATGGGTGTTAAAATTGAAGAGGGAGAGGAAAGTGTTTTTATCCCAAGAACAGATGTACTCCAAGCAGTCGATGTAAAAACACTTGTTTATCCTGGTTTCCCTACGGACGTGCAACAACCGTTATCTGTTTTAATGACACAAGCAGTAGGAGCATCAAAGGTTACAGACACGATTTATACTGCCCGTTTTAAGCATATAGATGAATTGCGTCGAATGAATGCAAATGCAAGAGTAGAAGGGAATAGTGCCATTATTCAAGGCCCAACGAAACTTCATGGCTCTAAAGTAACTGCTACTGATTTGCGAGCTGGAGCGGCCCTTGTTTTAGCCGGATTAATAGCAGATGGTGAAACAGAAATTCAAGATATTTATCATATTGAGCGTGGATATAGTTCATTAATAGAAAAATTATGTGCACTTGGTGCTGATATTCGACGGGAAACGATTGAAGTAAGTAGTGTTAAAAGAGCAAAATAATAGATATAAATAGTCTAAAATGAAAAAAATAAATATGATACAATAGATGAAACATTTAGTTTCGGTAAAACCTGCCGAATACAGGAGGCAAATGAAGAATGGAACGTAGTTTAACGATGGAAGTTGTACGCGTAACAGAAGCAGCAGCAATTGCATCTGCAAAATGGATGGGACTTGGTTTAAAAGAGGAAGCAGATGATGCAGCAACTACAGCTATGCGTGCATTATTTGATACAATCCCTATGCATGGTACCGTTGTAATTGGGGAAGGCGAAATGGATGAAGCACCGATGTTATATATTGGTGAAGAACTTGGCCTACGCAATGGCGGTCCACAAGTGGATATTGCTGTTGACCCTCTTGAAGGAACAAATATTGTTGCAAAGGGTACAAATGGAGCAATGACTGTGCTTGCCATTGCAGATCGCGGAAATTTATTGAATGCTCCTGATATGTACATGGAAAAGTTGGCAGTTGGCCCTGAAGCAGCTGGTAAAGTGAACATAAACGCATCGGTAACTGAAAATTTACAAGCGGTTGCAAAAGCGAAAAACAAAGATATTTCCGACATAGTTGCTGTTTTACTTGATCGCCCAAGACATCAAAAAATTGTAGACGAAATTCGTGCAGCAGGTGCACGCATTAAATTCATACAAGATGGTGACGTAAGCGCAGCGATTAATACAGCATTCGATGAAACGGGTATTGATATTATGTTCGGTACTGGTGGGGCTCCAGAAGGTGTTATTTCAGCTGTTGCACTAAAATGTTTAGGTGGAGATTTCCAAGCGAAATTAGTTCCAGAAGATGATGCTCAACGTGAACGATGTGAAAAAATGGGTATTGATTTAGATCAAGTATTATACTTAGAAGATTTGGTGAAAGGTGACGACGCTATTTTCGCAGCAACTGCTGTTACAGATAGCGAGCTTTTAAAAGGCGTTCAATATAAAGGTTCTTATTGCTTAACGAACTCTTTAGTAATGCGTGCTAAAACAGGAACAGTACGTTTTGTTGAAGGTCGACACCATCTTAACAAAAAACCTAGATATGTAAAATAAACTTCAATCCTTTAGATGCCTGATTAAAACTTTATACTTTCGGATATTTTATGGATAACCACTTTAAATTTTATCCGCAAACGTTCTCCACATCAGGCATCTTTTCTACTATTCTTTCATACTAATGAATCCTACGGCAATAACACTTCCAATAACCAAAAAGATAAAACTTTAAAAGACTGGAGATATGCTATGTCTGCTCATACAATAGCTCAATTGGAAAATATGACGTTAAAAGAGTTGTATGCTCTTGCACGTGATTACAAGATTTCATATTATAGTAAATTAACAAAAAAAGAATTAATCTTTGCTATTTTAAAGTCTCGTTCTGAACAAGAAGGATACTTCTTTATGGAAGGTGTACTTGAAATAGTTAACCAGGAAGGATTTGGTTTTTTACGACCAATTAATTATTCTCCTTCGAAAGAGGATATTTATATTTCAGCTTCTCAAATCCGACGCTTTGACCTACGAAATGGGGACAAGGTTTCCGGAAAAGTACGTCCTCCAAAGGAAAATGAACGTTACTTCGGACTGTTACAAGTCGATGCGGTAAACGGAGAAGATCCTGAAATCGCTAAAGAACGGGTTCACTTCCCGGCACTAACTCCTCTTTATCCAGATAGACAAATTAAATTAGAAACAGAACCTAATAAATTATCTACACGGATTATGGATTTAGTAGCACCAGTTGGTTTTGGCCAAAGGGGTTTAATTGTGGCGCCTCCGAAAGCTGGGAAAACATCTCTTTTAAAGGAAATCGCCAATGCGATTACAACAAATTATCCGGAAGCAGAATTAATCGTTCTTTTAATTGATGAACGTCCTGAAGAAGTAACGGATATTGAACGTTCTGTAAAAGCGGATGTTGTAAGCTCTACCTTTGACGAAGTACCTGAAAATCACGTGAAAGTTGCGGAGCTTGTTTTAGAACGTGCCCGCCGCTTAGTAGAACATAAACGGGATGTTATTATTTTAATGGATTCCATTACCCGTTTAGCTCGAGCATATAATTTAGTTATTCCACCAAGTGGACGAACATTGTCTGGTGGTATTGATCCGGCAGCGTTCCACCGACCTAAAAGATTTTTCGGTTCCGCCCGAAATATAGAAGAAGGTGGAAGTTTAACTATTTTAGCGACTGCATTAGTCGATACAGGGTCACGTATGGATGAAGTTATTTACGAGGAGTTTAAAGGAACAGGGAACTTAGAACTGCACCTTGATCGTCAATTAGCTGAACGCCGTGTATTCCCAGCCCTTGATATTCGTCGTTCTGGAACACGTAAAGAAGAATTATTAATTCCAGAAAATCAACTAGAAAAACTATGGGCTATTCGTAAAACGTTTTCAGATGCTCCCGACTTCGCAGAACGCTTCTTGAAAAAACTTCGAACGTCTAAAACTAACGAAGAATTTTTTGAAAAACTTAATAACGATATGAAAAAAGCGACAAAAGGAAAAGGATTAATATAAAATAGGATATTTTTCTATAAAGGATTTCCATTTTTTGGTTTTATTACTTTTTCATCTTTTTCTTGCGAACGAATTTATTTCTTGCTATAATCTTTTAAGTATGTAACGTGTGCATACTTAACTGGCATATTCGGGTTATGTAAGGCACAGTTCGAATAATAACTCTGTTCCAGATGGTTCAGGGCGAGAGGAGAAACGAATATGAAACAAGGAATTCATCCAGATTACAAAACTGCAACAGTAACTTGCTCTTGCGGTAATACTTTCGAAACAGGTTCAGTAAAAGAAAAAATTACTGTAGAATTCTGTAGCGAATGTCACCCATTCTATACTGGTCGTCAAAAATTCGCGTCTGCTGACGGACGTGTGGATCGTTTCAACAAAAAATACGGTCTTAAATAAGAAATTTTTAAATGCCTGCCAAGCTCAGCTTGCAGGCATTTTTTATAGTAAAGCTTGTCTGATACATAAAAATAAATTGTCTGACTTTCATGGAATAATTGTAGAAGAACTATAAGATAAGATATACTATGAAGGGTAAAGCAAGTTCATGGATGATGTTAGAGGATCTATCAAATAGAACGCCTTGGGAGTTCATCTCAGGGCTTTTTCATTGTTTAAGTAAAAATATTCGACTAAGTAGCACTTCAAAAGTTAACAGAACACAACTTAGAAAGAGGTTTATTGGTATGGCGCAATTATTTTTTAAACATGGTGCGATGAATAGTGGGAAATCTATTGAAATTCTAAAAGTTGCACATAACTATGAAGAACAAAATAAGCCAGTATTAATTTTTACTTCTGGAATTGATACGAGGGATGAAGTAGGGTATGTGTCTAGCCGAATTGGATTGAGACGCCAAGCAATTCCAGTGTTTGAGGATACAAATTTATTTGAATATGTAAAAAATTATTCGGAGAAACTTTATTGCGTATTAGTAGATGAAGTGCAATTTTTAACAAAGGAACACGTCTTACAATTAACAAAAATCGTCGACATTTTAAATATCCCAGTCATGGGATTCGGATTGAAAAATGACTTCCAAAACGAGCTGTTTGAAGGTAGCCGATATATGTTGATTTACGCCGATAAAATTGAAGAAATGAAAACTATTTGTTGGTTTTGTCATAAAAAGGCAACAATGAATTTGCGGGTTGATGAAAATAATAAACCGGTTTATACAGGAGAGCAAATTCATATTGGTGGTAATGATACATATTATCCCGTTTGCCGGAAATGTCATGTGAATCCTCCGCTATAAGGAACAATTCAATTAGATCTCGCATAAATGTAGCGATAAAGACACAATTTCTTTATACTTAATAAGGATAAAATATAACGATATATGTAGATTAGACACTCATAAATGGTATACACCTGAAATAATCGGGGTATGACGGAATTTAACCATATATGAAATTAAATTAGAGGTGAAATCATGTTTGATCGATTACAAGCGGTTGAAGACCGATATGAAAGATTAAATGAATTATTAAGTGATCCTGATGTTGTAAGCGATAGTAAAAAACTTCGCGAATATTCTAAGGAACAGTCAGATATTCAAGAAATGGTAGAAGTATATCGAGAATATAAAGATGTAAAACAACAATTGGCAGATACGAAAGAAATGCTAGACAATGAAAAAGATCCTGAAATGCATGAAATGGTAAAAGAAGAATTTAACGAATTAAATGCACGAATTCCTGTATTGGAAGAGCGCTTAAAAATTCTTCTAATTCCAAAGGATCCAAACGACGATAAAAACGTTATTATGGAAATTCGCGGAGCTGCGGGTGGAGATGAAGCGAATATTTTCGCAGGAGATTTATTCCGCATGTATTCCCGTTACGCAGAAACACAAGGATGGAAAATTGATATTATGGAAGCTACACCTAACCCAATGGGCGGTTATAAAGAGGTTATCTTTATGATCAACGGGCAAGGTGCTTATTCGAAATTTAAATATGAAAACGGGGCGCACCGCGTACAACGGGTTCCTGCTACAGAATCACAAGGTCGTATCCATACTTCTACAGCGACTGTTGCATGTTTGCCAGAAGTAGAAGAAGTGGATGTCGAAATTCATGAAAAAGATATTCGCGTTGATACATTTGCCTCTTCAGGTGCAGGTGGTCAATCTGTTAATACGACAATGTCAGCCGTGCGTATGACCCATATACCAACGGGTGTTGTCGTATCGATGCAAGATGAACGTTCCCAAATTAAAAACCGTGAAAAAGCGATGAAAATCCTTCGAGCTCGTGTTGCCGATATGTATATGCAAGAAGCACAAAAGGAAATCGATGCAACTCGTAAATCTGCAGTTGGTACAGGAGATCGCTCCGAGCGTATTCGCACATACAACTATCCACAAAATCGTGTCACTGACCATCGTATCGGCTTAACTCTTCAAAAGCTGGATATAATTATGGAAGGCAAGTTGGATGAAATTATTGATGCATTAATGCTGGAAGAGCAAGCAGCGAAACTTGCCCATTTAAATGATGAAGCATAAAACAATTTTTGAGGCCCTCCATGGGGCTTCTTCTTTTTTAGTTGAAAATGGTCGTGACGAAAATGCTGCAAGACTTTTAATGCAACATGTTTACGAAACGAATTATTCCGGATTAATGATGCGAATGCACGATAAGATCAGTGATGAAAAATTAATGGAATTTCAAAAATATGTAGAAGAACATGCCAAAGGTAGGCCAGTTCAATACATTATAGGAACGGAAGAGTTTTTCGGGAGAAAGTTCAAAGTTGATGAATCGGTATTAATCCCTCGTCCTGAAACAGAGGAGTTAATTGTCGGGGCGTTGGAGCGTATGAAAAAATTGTTTGGAGAACATTCCTTTGTAAAGATTTGTGATATAGGAACTGGAAGTGGTGCCATTGCTATAACGATGAAAAAGGAATGGCCAGAAGCGCAAGTAGTTGCGACGGATATTTCTGAAAAGGCAATTGAAACGGCGAAGAAAAATGCCAACCATTTACAGACCGAAGTTGAGTTCCGTCTAGGGGATTTGACAAAACCGATTGCACAGGAAAAATGGGATGTTATTTTATCCAATCCTCCTTATATTGCTTTTGATGAAGCGAAAGAAATGTCCGAAATCGTATTGGATCATGAACCTCATAACGCACTTTTTGCAGAAGAAGATGGGTTAATCTTGTATCGAAAACTTTCAGAGCAATTACCGAACCTTTTAAATCAACCTGCTTTAATTGGTGTAGAAATCGGCCATTTACAAGGTGAAGCGGTCGCGAAATTCTTTAAAACTAGCTTTCCTGAATCTAAAGTAGAAATCGTTAAAGATATTAATCAAAAAAATAGAATGGTTTTTTGTGAAATAAATGTATAAAAAGTTCTCTTCCTGACAATTATGATGTCAGGGAGGGAATTAATTATGTTAAACGATTACGAGATTACAAGAGTTCAAAAAGAAAATAAATTTGATAAAGTTTTAAGTCTATTAAAATTACTTGCGTGTTCAATTGCTATTTTGTGTTCAATCATTTTACTACCAGATATGTTTGATAAAGTCTATGAAGCTAGAAATAATTTGGTTGAAGATAGTTTAAAAATTCGCGTTGTGGCAAATAGTAATACAAAGGAAGATCAACAATTTAAACGTGAAATGGTGGAAAATTTAACACCGTTTTTCACACAAATTCAAAATAATGAACTAGCGAATAAAGATAGTGATGAAATATATACAGAATTAGCTACTTATTTAGAAAAAAACTATGCAGATGCAAATGTGAAAATTAACATTGGTGACAATTTAATGCCACCAAAACTACAACATAATACGTTTTATCCACAATCATATTACCAATCGCTTGTATTAACTATTGGTGAAGGTCGAGGGGATAACTGGTGGTGTAGTATTTTCCCGAATATATGTGAGCGTCCGACTGACAAAGAAGATGAAAAAGAAAAAGTGGAACAAAAAGATAGTGATGAGAAGGAAGATAATGAAGAAAAAACTAAAGTCACATTTATTGTTTGGGAATGGATCAAAAAATTGTTCAGTTAGTTAATGGCTAGCTTACTTATGCACACCTTTTACAGTATTATCCACAAAGTGTGTATAAACTGTTAGAAAATTTCGAAATAAGATAGGAGGGACAATGATGGAAACGCTCAAAATGCTTGTGAATAATAATGAAGCAAATGAACAAAGTTATTCACAAGCAATCGATTTATTAAATCAAGGGGAAGTTGTCGCCTTTCCGACAGAGACTGTATATGGTCTTGGTGCTGTGGCAACAAACGATTCGGCTGTGAAAAAAATATTTGAAGCAAAAGGCCGTCCTTCAGATAACCCCTTAATTGTACATATTGGAACAATTGAAGAAGTTTCAAACTATATAGAAGAAATTCCTGATAACGCCAAGAAATTGATGGATTGTTTTTGGCCCGGTCCATTGACAATTATTATGAAGGCGAAAAAAGGGTTACTAGCACCTAGTGTTACAGCTGGATTATCAACGGTTGGATTACGGATGCCGAACCATGAAGTCGCTTTGCGGTTATTGAGAAAGTTACAAAAACCGGTAGCGGCTCCAAGTGCAAATCGTAGTGGTAAGCCAAGTCCTACAAAAGCTGTCCATGTGGAAGAAGATTTACAAGGTCGTATACCTCTTATTTTAGATGGTGGAGCTACAGGAATAGGCATTGAATCGACAGTACTTGATGTAACCGTTACTCCACCAGTCATCCTTCGACCAGGCGGAGTAACGAAAGAAATGTTAGAACAAGTGATTGGAACAGTCATTCTGCCAACAAAAAATCAACAAATACTCGATTCGACGCCAAAGGCACCTGGAATGAAATATACCCATTATGCACCTAATGCCCCAGTATATTTAATCGAACATAATAAAAAAGAAATTGAATTAGCAATAAGACAATTAAAAAAAGAGGGACATAAAGTAGCCCTTCTAGCCCCTTCATCTTATCAAGATATAAAGGCAGATTATTTTTTCCCTTATGGTAATGAAGGGAATAAAGAACAAATGAGCGCAAAATTATATGACGATTTAAGAGCATGTGATAAGACAGAGGCAACGATCATTTTGGCTACAACGACTACGACTGAAGGTGTCGGTGCAGCAATTATGAACCGATTAGAAAAAGCTGCAGGAAACAAATGGTATAAAAATAGAGAATAGTATTTAAAGAGGGTTTGCTTAAAAAAGTGAACCCTTTTTAATTTATAAAAGGTGGACAAGAAACGATGATATTGGATGATGATAAGGCATAAGATAGTAGAAATATTATAAAGGAAAGAGGACTATTTTGCAGGAAATACTTACGGGACTTATTGTGGCATTGGATGTAGTCGCACTTTATTTACTTCTTCCTAGTGTAAAACAACGTTTTATTCTTTCTTTATGGACGGCTATATTACATATGATTTTCCCAATTATCGGTTTTACTCTTGGTAGATGGATGGTACATATCCTATTACAATGGTCTAATTTAATTTCAAGTATTTTATTATTTTCCATTGGACTCCAATTAATCCTTTCAACAAAAAATCGACAAATCATGGCAATACCAATATCGATATTAGCTATTACGGCCAGTTTAGATACCTTTTCAGTCAGCATTTCTTTTGGTATGCTAAACTTACAAAAATTTTTATTTATTTTTAGTGCGGGAATATGGACTTTTGTATTGTCTTACATTTCTCTGCAGATCGCAAGAAGCCGCTTTTCTATAAAAGGGGATTCATTAAAGTGGATTGCGGGATTATCGTTAATTGTCATAAGTATCTATACGTTTTTTAATAGCATTGAGTATCTATAATAAAGAAAGAGTGGACATCATGAATATTTATTTCATTTGTACTGGTAATACTTGTAGAAGTCCTATGGCTGAGGCTATATTGAAAAGTAAAAATGTGGATGGTGTACAAGTTAAATCTGCTGGCATTTACGCCCTTGAAGGTGGGGGAATTTCCGAGAATGCAAAAGCTGTCCTTCAACATGATCAAATCGATTTTGAGCATATGACATCCCAAGTGAAGCCACAGGATATTGAATGGGCTGATTTGATTTTAACTATGACTGGGGCCCATAAAAATATGATTCTTCATACATTTCCAAATGCTCAAAACAAAACTTTTACTTTAAAAGAGTATGTGAAACCATATGGTTCGAAAGATGTATCAGATCCTTTTGGCGGTGATATCGGAACATATAGACAAACGTATTTAGAATTAAATCAGCTTATTGATGAATTGATTATAAAGATTTCGGAAAATGAAATGGCGTAGAATCGTTATCTAGTTAACAAAGAACCAATATAAAATTACATAAGTGTGCCATCATTCTAAGGAAATTGTATTGCTTTAGGATGGTGGCATTTATTCATATTTAAGGAACACACCAGTAGTCATTTGTAATAGAAATCAGAATAATGAAACATCTTATATCCGATACACGAATGATTTTAATAGAATGTAGTCTATTTCACGTCAAAATATGAACGTTATTTATATATGTTGATGAATTATTCGTATTTTATAAAAAGGATTAAAGGAAAGTTTTCAAAATCCATGTTAATCTTTCGGAATAAGTGGTACACTGTTGATGACAATAACACGTAGGAGGGAACATAGTGAAAATTGCAATTTCTTCAGACCACGGTGGAAATAACTTACGCAAAGAAATTATGTCACTATTAGACGAACTTCAAATTAGTTATGAAGATTTTGGTCCAAAATCTAATGATTCGGTTGATTATCCTGATTATGCTCGCCCAGTAGCAGAAGGCGTTGCAAGTGGAAAGTTTGATCGAGGAATATTAATTTGTGGTACCGGCATTGGAATGTCGATTGCTGCAAACAAAGTAAAGGGGATTCGTTGTGCATTAGTTCATGATGTATTTAGTGCTAAAGCAACTCGATGCCATAACGATTCAAATATTTTAGCGATGGGTGAGAGAGTGATTGGTCCTGGGCTAGCGGGAGAAATCGTAAAAGCCTGGTTAAATACGGATTTTGAAGGTGGTCGTCATACTCGACGAATCGATAAAATTTCCGAGCTTGAAGGGTAGTTAATCAATGAGTGATTTACAGCAAATACAGTCCCAATTATCCCAATTGCTAGATGAAATAGAACAACAAGTACAGTTCCAGCAGAATCAATTGTTTGTTATCGGTTGTTCAACTTCTGAAATTGCTGGTTCAAAAATTGGAACATCGGGAGCTATGGAAGTAGCAGAAGTACTATATCGGGAGTTTGCATATTTTGCTAAAAGAAACGAGCTTTATTTAGTTTTTCAAGGCTGTGAACATATTAATCGCGCGTTAACGATGGAGTATGATGCTGCTTTAAAATATGGTCTAGAACCGGTAACCGTTATTCCTGTAAAACATGCAGGAGGTTCGATGTCTGCCTATGCTTATACTCAATTGGAAAATCCAGTTGTCGTAGAACATGTTCGAGCACACGCAGGGATCGATATTGGTCAAACGATTATAGGGATGCATTTAAAAGAAGTAGCAATTCCCGTTCGAACTTCCATCCGGAAAATTGGGGAAGCGGTAGTAACAATAGCGAAAACGCGTCCAAAGTTAATAGGTGGAGAACGGGCTATCTATGTAAGACCTACCGAATGAAATTTAATAGTTCATTAATGTTTGAAAAGAAGGAAAGTTTAAGAGCGAGTTTTCATTACTCTATGGAAGATTAACAGTTGGTATCTATTACTGATAATAGGAAACTCCATTTATAATAATTTTTTATTCAAAAAATAAAAGAACTTTAGGGGGATATATAACGATGGCTTATGAAAAAGTAGCGGCACAAGATAAAGCAGTACTAGAAGGAATTTTAGCTGAGAAAAAACGTCAACAAGCAAACATTGAATTAATCGCATCCGAAAACATTGTTTCTGAAGCGGTTATGGAAGCTCAAGGTTCTGTTTTAACGAACAAATATGCGGAAGGTTATCCTGGCAAACGTTACTACGGTGGTTGTGAACACGTTGACGTGGTGGAAGACATTGCCCGTGACCGTGTAAAACAAATTTTTGGTGCTGAATATGCAAACGTTCAACCCCACTCCGGTGCACAAGCGAATATGGCAGTATACTTCACAGTTCTTGAACCAGGGGATACAGTACTAGGTATGAATCTTTCCCATGGTGGTCACTTAACCCATGGTTCTCCTGTTAATTTCTCTGGTATTCAATATAAATTTGTAGAATATGGCGTAACAGAAGATACAAATGTAATAGACTATGAAGATGTTCGCGCTAAAGCTTTAGAACATAAGCCAAAGTTAATTGTTGCTGGTGCTTCTGCTTACCCTCGTGAAATTGACTTTAAAAAATTCCGTGAAATTGCAGATGAAGTTGGTGCTTATTTCATGGTCGATATGGCACATATCGCTGGTCTTGTAGCTGCTGGTGAACACCCATCTCCAGTACCTTATGCAGATTTCGTTACTTCAACAACTCATAAAACGTTACGTGGACCTCGTGGTGGTTTAATTTTAACTTCTGAAGAATGGGGTAAAAAGATCGATAAATCTGTTTTCCCTGGAATTCAAGGTGGACCATTAATGCATGTAATCGCTGCTAAAGCAGTAGCGTTTGGTGAAGCATTACAGCCAGAATTTAAAGAGTATGCAAAACAAATTAAAAAGAATGCAAAAGTACTTGCTGAAACATTAATTGCTGAAGGATTAGAAATTGTTTCTGGCGGCACTGATAACCATTTATTATTAGTGAATGTGAAATCAGTTGGTTTAACTGGTAAAGTGGCTGAAAAAGTATTAGATGAAGTGGGGATTACTGTAAATAAAAATACAATTCCTTACGATCAAGAAAAACCATTTGTTACTTCTGGTATTCGTATCGGTACACCTGCTGTAACAAGCCGTGGCTTCTTAGAAGAAGACATGAAAGAGGTTGGATTAATCATCGCCAAACTTCTTAAAAACCCAGAAGATGCTGCTGTAAAACAAGAAGCAGCAGATCGTGTAAAAGTTCTAACGGATAAATATCCTATTTACGAAGATTTAGTAACGAATATTTAGTATGAAAGAGCTAGTGAGTTTTTCCACTAGCTCTTTTCTATTTTTGATAGCATCTTTTTTAAAAGATAGAGGAAAGTAGCTTCAAAACTAACAATGTACTATAAATGAGACCGACATATAGTTTTATGTTACGACTTTTTTTGATATACTAGTTTAGATTAAGTGATATTTTTCTTTACAACAGAAAAAATCATATGGAAGAATGATATGAATAGTTAGGAGCGAGTCCAATTGAGTAAAGTCTATGTATTTGATCACCCATTAATCCAACATAAGTTAACGTATATCCGTGATAAAAACACTGGAACAAAAGAATTCCGTGAACTTGTTGATGAAGTCGCAACTTTAATGGCCTTTGAAATTACTCGAGATATGCCACTAGAAGAGATTGAAATCGATACACCTGTAATGAAAGCTAAAACAAAAGTGCTTTCAGGTAAAAAAATGGCCATTGTCCCAATTCTACGCGCTGGTATTGGTATGGTTGATGGAATACTAAAATTAATCCCAGCTGCAAAAGTGGGACATATTGGACTTTATCGTGATCCAGAAACATTAAAACCTGTTGAGTATTATGCAAAACTTCCTGCGGATGTGGAAGAACGTGACTTTATCATAGTTGACCCAATGTTAGCTACAGGTGGTTCTGCTGTTGAAGCGATTAATTCATTAAAAACACGTGGAGCTAAAAGTATTAAATTTATGTGCTTAATTGCTGCTCCAGAAGGTGTACAAGCTATTCAAGAAGCGCACCCAGATGTAGATATTTACATTGCTGCTCTTGACGAGAAATTAAATGACCATGGATACATCGTACCTGGATTAGGAGATGCTGGTGACCGTTTATTTGGTACTAAGTAAAACAGCTAATTCTAAGTAAATAGAAAACGGGAAAATAATGACCCTTTAATTTAAGAAGGGCCATTATTTTTCATTTACATGCATTAAAAGTAAGGCTCTAAAATATTTGTTGGGGTACAGATAAAATTCAGAAAAAATAAACACGCAATCTCCTAATTTTGTTAGACTT
>NZ_JBIQFG010000018.1:0-58258 GCF_045369345.1 Ureibacillus sp. 179-F W5.1 NHS
TTTTGCCTCCAGCTTCCTTCAGATTCCGCGTCGCCACGGACACCCTTGCTCTTAGCTAACCTCTACTTCAGTCTTCGAGGTTCGGGACTTGCACCCTATAGTTCATAAGCATGCCGGGCGCACATTAAAAAGGATTTGAAATGATAGCATTCCAAATCCTTTAAAATTCATACATACAATTTTTTAGTTACATTTTAATGATTGTACCGTCTTCTTTTTCTTTCGTTTGTTTTACTACTTTATAGCTTACATAACCACTAACTTCTTCAAACTCACGAAAGACTGTTTTTTCTTCCGCTTGAGAAGGGACGATCTCTTTAAAGCGACGATATCTAGCAAGCATATCTTCCCGTTTAATTCCTTTTTCATATGCTTGTTCTACCCCTTCAAAAAACTTTATCACATCAATAATTTCAGTTGTTGACCAATCTGGTGATAGTGGATAAGAATATTCCATACAAAACCCTACCTTTAAATTTTTAGTGACCCCATTTTACTCTTATTTGTTCAGCTTGCGCAACCATCCGCTCAATTAACTCCTGTACGGATGGCACATCTTTTATCATTCCCGTTACTTGTCCAGCCCATCCAAAACCATTTTGATTGTCCCCATCATAAATAAATTTTTTATTTGCCTCTCCACTAATATAATCTTTTAATGCCTCGTATGTAGGTGTTTTATTTTCTATTTCTAAAATTTTTTCTGTAAACTCATTTTTTAATGCACGAGCAGGAGCACCAATTGACCGTTTAATAATCGTCGTATCCGTTTCTGAACTTTGTAGGAGTGCTTTAATATACTCCCGTGAAGCATGGACGCATTCCTTCGTTGCAATAAACCTTGTCCCCATTTCAATACCTTCAGCCCCTAACGCATGGGCAGCCATCCATCCACGGCCATCTCCAATACCTCCAGAAGCGATTACAGGAATGGAAACACTATCTACTACTTGAGGAACAAGTACCATCGTTCCAACATCGTCCCGCCCTAAATGACCTCCCCCTTCTTGACCCACGACCATGATCGCGTCAGCTCCAAGTTGTTCAGCCTTTATGGCTTGTCTTTTTGCAGCAACTAATACTAACTTTTTTATTGTTGTCCCTTCTAATAATTGGAAGATTGGTGCCGGATTACCTCCCGTCATTGAAATGACAGGTACATTTTCTTCCACTGCAACCTCCACCATTTCTTCATATCCTTTACCATACATTCCGATAGCAAAATTTACTCCAAAGGGGCGATCAGTTTTTTCCCGAGTTTTATAAATTTCTTCCCTTAGTAATTCCGGCGATTTTAAACTCATTGCTGTAATTTGACCTAATCCCCCAGCATTCGATACTGCAGCAGCTAAATCAGAGTATGCTAAATAAGCTAACCCTCCTTGAATAATTGGATATTTTATCCCTAAAAGTCGTGTTATTCTTGTTTCCCAGTTCATAACGTCATCCCCTTTTTCACATTCTATTAATAATTTCTCTCACATTAGAAAAATTCCTTTAAATTTATGTAGTCATGAAGTTGAATAGGTGCTATAATTCTTCTTGTTTTCAAAATTTATATAAAGTGAGGTGGTACCTGCGTTGTCACAATTAGAGACTCCATTGTTCGACGTATTACTCAAACATCGAAATAGACATCCAATACAATTTCATATTCCTGGACATAAAAAAGGTCAAGGAATGGACCCAGCCTTTCGTGAGTTCGTCGGAGACAACGTTTTATCAATTGATTTAATCAATATTGCTCCACTAGATGATTTACATTCACCAAAAGGCGCTATTAAAGAAGCTCAAAAGTTAGCTGCTGAAGCCTTTGGTGCTGACCATACATTTTTTTCCGTTCAAGGTACTAGTGGCGCTATCATGGCGATGATTTTAACTGTCGTCGGTCCAGGTGATAAAATTTTGGTACCACGGAATGTTCATAAATCAACAATGTCTGCAATTGTTTTAGCTGGAGCCATCCCTATTTTTATCCATCCTGAAGTCGATGAAGAATATGGTATTGCTCATGGTATATCAGCTGAATCGGTTGAAAAAGCGTTAAAAACATATCCAGATGCAAAAGCTATGTTAGTGATTAATCCTACTTACTTTGGTTTTGCAGCTGATTTAAAACGAATTGTTGATATTGTCCATGCCCATAACATCCCTGTTATTGTGGATGAAGCGCATGGTGTGCATATTAAATTCCATGACGAATTACCGATATCTGCTATGCAGGCAGGGGCAGATATGGCTGCAACGAGCGTGCATAAATTAGGTGGTTCGATGACACAAAGTTCTGTATTGAACGTAAAAGAAGGATTAGTATCGGTAAACCGAGTACAATCCGTTCTTTCGATGTTAACAACTACTTCAACTTCATATCCAATACTCGCTTCGTTAGACTGTGCTAGACGTCAATTAGCAGTACATGGATATGATTTAATTGATGAAACAATTCGCCTTGCTAAAGATGCAAGAAAACGAATTAATAAAATTCCCCACTTAAAAGTGGCTGGTAGAGAAAAACTACATTCCTCTGCAACATTTGATATGGATATTACAAAGATTCTAATCAGTGTAAAAGATTTAGGAATTACAGGTCATCAAGCTGAAGAATGGTTACGTCTTAACGCCAATATAGAAGTTGAATTATCTGACCTTTATAATATCCTCTGCTTAGTAACATTAGGGGATACGAAAAAAGAAATTAATTTACTAGTGAATGCTCTACAAAGAATGTCATTAGCTTTTGAGTCAGATGCATCCGTAAAAGAAACGAACGTAAATATCCCTGATATTCCAGCTCTTGCGATGACACCTCGAGATGCCTTCTACTCTAGCACAGAAGTAATGCCGTTAGAAGAATCTGTTGGGTATATTTGTGCAGAATTCATCATGGTATATCCCCCTGGTATTCCTATTTTTATTCCTGGGGAAATAATTACTGAAGATAATATCCGATATATCCAAATGAATATCGAAGCTGGATTACCTGTTCAAGGGCCAGAGGATCTTTCGTTAAAAACGATTCGCGTTATTAAAGAACGAAAACCAATTTTTTAATTACAATTTCAACTAGTAAAAGAGGATGTCTTCTATTTAAGACATCCTCTTTTTTTACATCAAAAGAAGATAAATACAAAAATCGGACATAATATGGCACCAATTACTGCACTTAATCCCATCGATAATGAACCAATTGACAAATCTTCTTCCCCATATTCTTTTAACTTTGTAATTCCAACACCGTGACTGGCACTTCCCATGGAGATTCCTCTACTAATAGGAGAATGAACTTTCCCCACCTTATAAATTACCGAGCCAAATAAAGCTCCAGTAAATCCTGCAATCATGACGAAGACTGCAGTTAATGGTGGAATTCCACCAATCGTTTCACTCACTTGCATCGCAATAGGAGTCGTCAACGATTTTGGCAAGGCTGTTAAAATATATGAATCATCCAATTTAAATAATTTTAAAATGACATATACACTAATTAAACCACTAAACATAGCGATGAAAATACCCGATAGAATCGTATATTTGAATTTCATGATTAACTGTTTTTGATTATATAAAGGATACGCTAACCCAACGACTGCAGGTCCTAATAAATGTTGAATATACTTACCACCTTCCATATAGTCGGAAAAAGGGATATTCAATAATAACAGCGCTGCGATGATAACGATTGTTGTTGTTAAGATTGGCAATAAAAAAGGGTAAGGATATTTTTTATGTAATTGATTGAATAACAAAAATAAAACAACTGTACTAATGATGAAGATGATTGCTTTTAACAACCTCGTTGCCTCCTTCCCTTTTCTCCTTTAATTTTAATTCCTTTTGTTCGATTTTTTCACTTAATTTACTCGTAAATAATATAGTAAATACAGTACTAATAAATATCGTCGCCATTAATATAATTCCTTCTATTGACAACAACTCAGGATAATCAATAATTCCTACAATTGGCGGAATGAAAAATAGCGTCATAAAGGCAATGAGAAAGCCCGCTCCTTCTCGAATGTATTCAACCTTTACCCATTTCATTTGTAAACAAATAGCGAGCAATATTAAACCAACAATACTAGCTGGTAAAGGTAACTTAGTTATTTCTACAAAGAACACTCCTAAATAATAAAAAATATATAAGATAGCGATTTGAGCTATAATACGGATAATTCTCATCTTTTAGCAAAAGGGCTAACCTTTTGCCTCCCCCCTTTCTTAATACAGTTATTGTACGCCTATGAAAAATAGCTGTCTATAATGTTAGAAAATAAAAGAAAGACAAAGCAGAATTTCTACTTTGTCTCGAAAAATGATACCTTAATTCTATTCTTCTTCATTTACAATAACTTTTCTACCTGTAACTTTTAAAATTAAAGGCACAATGATCCACGCTGCAGCAATGATTAAAAATACAAGGGATAAAGGACTTGTGACAAAAATACTCCAATCCCCATTTGAAATTGTTAATGCTCGACGCATATTATTCTCAATCATCGGTCCAAGTACTAATGCTAAAACAATTGGTGCTACAGGATAATCATTTTTTGACAATAAATACCCTAATACACCACAAGCAAGCAATAAATATAAATCAAAGGTTGTATATTGGACTGCATAAACACCAAAGAAGGAGATGGCAATAATAATTGGTAGTAAATACTTTTTAGGCGTTTGAATAATCTTTGCAAACACTTTTACTAAAGGCATGTTTAATATTAATAAAACGAAGTTTCCAATAAACATACTTGCAATTAATCCCCAAGCAATTTCAGGGTGATCATCAAATAGTAAAGGACCTGGTTGCACATTATACATAATAAGTGCTCCCATTAAAATTGCTGTTGTTCCTGATCCTGGAATACCTAATGTTAATAGTGGAATCATTGCACCGCCTGAAGCTGCATTATTCGCTGATTCTGGTGCTGCAACGCCTGCAATATTTCCTTTCCCAAAGGAGTCGGGATTTTTACTTATCTTTTTTTCTGTCATATAAGAAAAGAAGGATGCTAACGTTGCACCAGCTCCTGGTAATACTCCAATGAAAAATCCAAGTAAAGAACCACGGGTAATTGGCTTCGCACTATCTTTCAAATCTTGTTTTGTTGGCAAAATGCGATTGATTTTTGCTATAGGCGCATCACCATTATCCCTTTCCAAAATCGTTTTAAATACTTCTCCTAATGCAAATAGCCCTACAGCAATCGTTAAAAATTCCAATCCTCCATAAAGTACTGGAAGATCATATGTAAAACGGGCAATCCCTGATACTGCATCAATTCCAATCGTACCAAGCATTAAACCAAATACGGTCATCATTAATGCTTTTGTCATCGATTTTCCAGCTAAACCACTCACAGCACATAACCCTAATAACATAAGGGAAAAATATTCTGCCGGTCCAAATTCTAATGCAAGATTCGATAATGGTTTCGCTAATAGCACTAGACCAAGAAGAGCTATAATACCCGCAACAAAGGAACCTATTGCTGCAATAGATAACGCAGCACCTGCTCGACCTTTTTGTGCCATTTGATAACCATCTAAAGCTGTCACAACCGATGAAGACTCACCAGGTGTATTTAATAAAATTGAAGTTGTAGAACCTCCATACATCGCACCATAATAAACTCCAGCTAATAAAATAATAGAGCTTGCGGCTGCAGCATCTGTAGGCATTCCTGATGTTAAAGTAGCAGTAACCGGAATGAGCAATGCGACTCCACTCATTGGACCTATCCCTGGTAGAACCCCAACAGCAGTTCCAATAACTACCCCAATAAAAGCAAATAATAAATTATGCCATTGAAGTGCTACAGCGAATCCATCAAATAAATATTGAATTGTACTCATTTCAACACCTCTTATTTAAAATAACGAAAATTTCGGTAATGCCCCACCGAGCAACTGAACATACATTGTATACACACCTATTGCGAAAATTGCTGAAATGATTATCGTTGATAGGATTTTTCCTTTCTCCATCACTTGGAATGCAACGACTAAAAAGATGAAAGTTGAGAACACATACCCGATGATTTCCAATAAAAAAATATAAAGAATAGCAGAAATAAAGATTATGCCAAATTTTTTAAACTCAAAGGTTGTTTTCCCTTTATTTTCTGATTTACTTTTAAATGTTTCATATAACAAACGTAAACTTAAAAGTCCTAATATAATTCCTAATATTAATGGATATGTCTTTGGTCCAATTGTGGAGCCATAAGCACTTCCGGAAATTTTCAAGCTTTCCGAAATAAATAAAATGCTTATTAATAAAAAAACTATTCCAGCGATTTTATCAAACGTCTTTGTCATCACTGCACCTCATTCATTAAAAAAATGGGCTGTCCTCTAAGAAATTCTTATCGGACAGCTATTACATTATTTATGCATATCTAATGCTTTTAATAAGTCACCAATTACTTTTTCCTGTTCCTCTAAAAATGCTGTAAACTCTTCGGCATTACGATATTCGCTTGCCCAACCGTTACGTTCTAATTCCGTTTTCCATTCTTCTGTTTCTACCATTTCTTCGAATTTTTTCGTCCAATAGTCAAATGCTTCATCCGACATATTTTTTGGTCCGAAAATTCCTCTCCAAATCGTGAACTCTGCATCGATACCTAGTTCTTGGAATGTTGGGACATCTTCTAAGACGCCTGTTAAACGTTCAGTTGAACTAACCGCTAACACTTTTACATCCCCCGATTTCACATATTCACCTATTGCAGATGCATCTGTAGCAATCATATCAGCATTTCCACCTAATAACGCTGCAACCGCTTCTCCACCACCGTCATAAGAAACATACTTTACGTTTTTCGGATCGATACCATACTTAAAGGCTGGTAATATACCAATTAGATGATCCATTGAGCCCGGTGCTGAACCACCAGCTAATGTAATAGAAGAAGGATCTTCTTTAATCGCATCTAATATTTCCGTTAAACTGTTATATGGTGAATCCGCTTTCACAACAATTGCTCCATAATCTCTCGTTAACTGAGCAAGTGGTTTTGTATCTTTATAACCGTAAGGACTATTTCCTTCTGCTTTTAAATTATTGACAATAATTGGTGGTGATTTTGCCATTAACATATAATCGTTATTAGCTTCTTTTGTAGCAAACTCTGCCATAAATACCGCTCCGCCACCACCGGCTCTATTTTCAACTGTAATTGCCTTTTCTACTAAACCTGTTTCAGACATAACCTTTGAAACAGCACGTGCTGTTAAATCCCAGCCACCACCAGCTCCAGATGGTGCAACCATTACGATATTACTTTCTGGATAACTAGAATTTGAATCTCCCTCACTTGAAGATTTTGAACTATTGCTACCACACGCTGCTAAAATAAAAGAAAGTGTAAGTACAATACTAAGCATTAATTGTTTTTTCATAATATCCCCCTTATGCATCCCCATTTTTTATGAATGTCTAACTGTACTTTAATGAAAGCGCATACTTATTACAATAAAAGTAAAATAAAATGATATTAATTCCATAAAGCCTATTTTGTTCATAATGTTCACGAGAATATGTAGAGATGAATAGAAAAATAAAAAAAGCACCAAAACTGGTGCAATTTAAATGGAATCGTTATTAAATTTAACTTCCCTTTTTATGGAATTTCTTATTATTCTTTTTTTAATATGTACCTTCTTTCCGGTCTACCAACTGTTCCATAAATTAAATCTGTATAGGCTTTATTGTCAGCTACTAAATGTTCTAAATAACGCCTTGCCGTCGAGCGACTAATTCCTAAATCTTTTCCTAATGTTTCAGCAGTTACCCCTTTTTCACATGTACCTAAATATTGATATACTTTCGATTTCGTAATCGCATCGATCCCTTTTGGTGTTAAATCATCCCATCTTTGTGCTTCTTTCGTAGAAGCCCAAATCTCTTTAATTTCATGTTCTTCCAGATGGGCATTTTTTTCAAGTAGCAATCTCTTAGAACGATATGATTCTAAACTTTCCTTAAATTTATCAAATGTAAGCGGTTTTAATAAATAGTCTACTACACCACCATGAAAGGCTTTTTTTAAGATTTCTGTTTCAGATGCTGCAGTTATAAAAATTGTGTCCGTCTCAGGACTATTTATTTTAATATATTCTAAAATGTCTGTCCCTAATTTATCAGGAAAATAGACATCTAATAAAACTAAATGTGGATGAAAGGAATCAATCCATTCAAAGGCCTCTTCCGCATTATAAGCAATTCCTACATTTTGAAACCCGTCAATTTTTTCAAGAAATTTTTGATGAATGCGTGCAATTCTTTTATCATCCTCAATGATTAAAACTTCTATTATGTCATGCATGATTAATCCCCCCTTTTTGAATCACGATGATAAATAGTGCTCCCCCTAAATCACCATTTTCAATATATATTTCACCTCCTAGTTCCGCAACATTTTCTTTTACTTTTATTAGACCAAACCCATGCTGATTTTCCTCATTTTTTGTTGTTATTCTTTTTTCAAATAAATGATCTTTTATGTCATCGTCAATTCCGTTGCCGCTATCTTCAATCTCAATTAAAATTTCCTTTCCATTATCTAGTATTAATATCCTTACTGAACGCTCCTTTTCTTCTAGATGTTCAACAGCTTCAAAGGCATTTGTTACTAGATTTCCTAAAATCGATACAAAAAGATGTTTTTGTATTGATTTAGGCAACTTTTCTAAAAGGCTATCTTCATCGATAATTAATTTTATTTTCAATTCTTTCGCTCGATTATAAAAACCGATTAAAATCCCACTAATTAATGGATCATTAAATCTTTGGGATATAAATTGAATTAAACTCCCTTGTTCCGCCCGTTCACTATGTATTAAATCCAGTGCCTCATGATAATTTTCTAGCTGGATTAAACCAGAAATCGTATATAAGAAATTATTATATTCATGGGTTTGGGCACGTAATGCTTCGGCATATTTTTTTACTTGGGAAAGTTCCAGTGCTAAACGATCAATTTCCGATTGTAAACGGAAGCTTGAAACAGCACCGACTACTTTACCACCATTTAAAATAGGGATTCGATTTACAACGGTTTTCTTTCCAGCTATAATCATCGGTCGATCCAACTGTCTTTCACCGGTAGATAGAACCTCAAATAAATGGGAGTTCGGAATTACTTCACGTATGTCTTTGCCGACTAATGGAACATCTTCGCTAATAGACAATGTTTTGTGAGCTGCCGAATTGACAACCGTAATCGTCCCTTTATGATCCACCATAATAATTCCTTCTCGTACGGATTCAATAAGGGCATTTTGTTGTTTTAACAGCTCGGCGATTTCGATTGGTTCGTAATCTAGTAGTTCCTTTTTTAAACGTTTTGATAGAAGGGACGAGAAAATAATTCCTATCATTATACCAAAAATTAAAATATAAACAATATTATCCAAGTATCTTAAAAACATTGTACTAAGGTCTGTTTTTAAATATCCAACTGATACAACTCCAATAATTTCGCCTTCATATCCAATGACCGGTGTTTTCCCCCTAATGGCTGGCCCAAGGGTTCCAGTTGCCTCTGAAATATAAGTTAGTCCCTTTTCTAGCGCATCTTCGTTATCATCTCCGACCATTTTTTGACCGATACGTTCCTCAACTGGATGGGCATAACGAATCCCTTCTTCATTCCCAATTACGACATATTCGGCATCGGTTTCCCGTCTTATTTCTTCAGCGATTGGTTGAAGTACTTCTGATGGATTATCGGCATAAAAACCTGCAATAATATCCGGACGATTAGCTGTTGTTTTAGCAATTTGTACTGCTTTTAAACCAATTTCATTTTTAATGACACTTGATAATGTAAAGTAAAATGAAATGCCAATGGCAACTATAATTAATAAAATAACGAAAATATTATATGTAAATATTTTCGACTGTAACGTATGAGATTTCATCGGTTCTCCCTAAAAATAAAATATAATGAACTATCATCATTATAATCAACTTAGCGAAAATTTTGTAGGTTTTGATTATTCAGCTAAAAAGCAGTATATGAAAATCGCACCCTATTTTTTATACCAAAGCAAACAAAAAAACGTATTCATCTACAAAATTGCAGAATGAATACGTTTTAAACATATTATTATTTTGAAATGATATGGATTGGGTTGCCAAGTAATACTTCAGCAGTTTCCATTGTAATTTCACCTAATGTTGGGTGTGGGTGAATTGTTAAAGATACATCTTCAGCAGTCATTCCACCTTCAATTGCTAAACATAATTCCGAAATCATATCAGAAGCGCCAGCACCAACAATTTGAGCACCTACAAGTAAACCGTCTTCTTTACGAGCTACTAATTTTACAAAACCTTCAGTTTGGTTTAAAGCAAGGGCACGACCATTCGCAGCGAATGGGAATTTAGCCACATTTACTTCTAAACCTTCAGCTTTTGCTTGTTCTTCACTGTAACCAACAGTTGCCATTTCTGGATCTGTGAAACATACAGCTGGAATAGCTAAGTAATCTACGATTGATTTTTCACCAGCGATTGCTTCTGCAGCTACTTTACCTTCGTAAGAAGCTTTATGAGCAAGTTGTGGTCCAGCAACGATATCACCAATTGCATAAATGTTAGGAATGTTTGTACGGCATTGTTTATCAACTTTTAATAAACCACGCTCTGCAAACTCAATACCAATTTGTTCTAAGCCAAGCTCATCCGTGTTTGGACGACGACCTACTGTTACTAATACATAGTCAGCTTCAACAGTTTTCTCTTCTCCACCAACTTCATAAGTAACAACTACGCCATTTTCGTTTTCAACAACACCTTTAGCAGATGCGTTTACTTCGATTGTTACACCTTTTTTCTTTAAGCCCTTTTTAACGATTTGAGTCATTTGTTTTTCGAAGCCAGCTAAAATATCTTTACCACCTTCGATAATTGTTACTTCAGTACCAAAGTTTGCAAATGCAGAACCTAATTCTGTACCGATATAACCGCCACCGATAACGACTAATTTTTGTGGTAATTCTTTTAAGTTAAGAGCGCCAGTTGAATTTAAAACGCGATCAGAAAATTTAAATGTTGGAATTTCAACAGGGCGAGAACCTGTAGCTAAAATTGCGTTTTTAAATGTATATGTTTGAGCAGAATCCCCGTCAATCACACGAACTGTGTTAGCATCAACGAAGTATGCTTCACCTTTAACGATATTTACTTTATTTCCTTTTAATAGGCCTTCTACACCGCCAGTTAATTTGTTAACAACGCTATTTTTGAAAGCTTGAACTTTTTCAAAATCAAGTTTCACTTCAGAAGCAATAACTCCCATATCTTCTGAATGTTTAGCATGTTCAAAACGGTGACCAACAGAAATTAAAGCTTTTGAAGGAATACATCCTACGTTTAAGCAAACGCCACCTAATACATCTTTTTCTACAATTGTTACTTTTTGTCCAGTTTGAGCTGCACGAATTGCGGCTACATAACCACCAGGGCCTGCTCCAACGACTAAAGTATCAATTTCAATTGCGAAATCTCCTACTACCATTTTTTACGCCTCCATTAATAAAAGTTCCGGGTCACTGAGCAAACGTTTTAAATGATTTAAAGCATTTTGCGCTGTGGCGCCGTCGATCATACGATGATCAAAGCTCAATGATAATGCTAACACAGGTGCCCCTACAATTTCACCATTTTTTATTACAGGTTTTTCTGAAATTCTTCCAATTCCTAAAATTGCTACTTCAGGATGGTTAATGACAGGAGTAAACCATTGACCTCCAGCAGAACCAATATTCGTGATCGAACATGTTCCACCTTTCATGTCATTTGGTGAAAGTTTTCCTTCACGAGCTTTTGTTGCAAGTTCATTAATTTCCGAAGAAATTTTGAAAATGGACTTGCGGTCAGCATGTTTTACAACTGGTACAAGTAATCCTTTTTCTGTATCGGCTGCAATACCAATATTATAATAGTGCTTTTGAATAATTTCATTTGTCGCGTCATCGAATGAACGATTTAAGTCTGGGAATTCACGTAAAGTGGAAACTAATGCTTTCACCACGTAAGGTAAGTAAGTTAGTTTAATTCCTTTTTCTAAAGCAATATTTTTAAATTTCTTACGATGGGCAACTAATTCAGTTACATCTACTTCGTCCATTAACGTAACGTGAGGCGCCGTTTGTTTAGAATGAACCATTGCTTTTGCAATCGCTTTTCGAATACCAGAAATTTTTTCACGTGTTTCAGGGAATTCTCCTTCAAAGCTAACGGGTGCTTCGACAGTAGTAGTTGTTGTTTCTGATTTCGTTTCTTCAACCGTTGAATCTGTTTCTGGTTTGCTTTTCGCACCACCATTTAAATAGTTATCGATATCAGATTTTAAAATGCGGCCATTTTTTCCTGTTCCGCTCACTAAATGAATATCTACATCGTTTGTTCGAGCATATTTACGTACGGATGGCATTGCGATTACACGCTCATTGTTTGCAGTTGCAGCAGCTGTAACTGGCGTTGTCGTTTGCTTTGATTCAGTTTCTTTCGAATCACCTTCGACTGGTGCTTTTTCTACAGGACCACCGTTTTCTGCTGTACCTTGAACTTGCGCACTCGTAGTAGCGGTAGATTGTTCTTCCTTGTGATGATCATCGCCTTTAAACTGAAGATTTTCATATCCAGGGGCATCGATACGGATAATAACATCTCCAACGACTGCTACTGAGCCTTCTTCCACGACGATTTCCTCAATTGTTCCTTCTACTGGTGAAGGCATTTCAACGACTGCTTTATCATTTTGAATCTCACATAGTACATCATCTTCTTGAATTTTGTCACCTGGTTTAACGAACCACTTTACAATTTCACCTTCATGAATACCTTCTCCAATGTCAGGCATGCGGAATTCAAACGCCATTTATTTCACCCTTTCTATCTACGAATCATTAGAATGTTAAAACTTTTTTCGCTGTTTCTAAAATATCTTTATAATTCGGTAACCAAATATTTTCAGCTTGTGGGAATGGATATACTGTATCAGGAGCTGCTACACGTAAAACCGGTGCTTCTAAACTTAAAATAGCACGCTCTGTAATTTCAGCTACGACATTCGCCGCAATACCAGCTTGTTTTTGAGCTTCTTGTACAACGATTGCACGGTTTGTTTTTTCAACAGACGCAATAATTGTATCAATATCAAGCGGTTGAATCGTGCGTAAGTCAATCACTTCTACTGAGTATCCTTCTTTTTCAAGCTCTTCAGCTGCTTTTAAACTTTCATGAACCATTAAGCCGTATGCGATAATCGTTAAATCTTTCCCTTCACGTTTCACATCAGCTTTACCAAGTGGTATTGTATAAGACTCTTCTGGTACCTCTTCACGTACTGAACGATATAGTTTTAAATGCTCTAAGAAAATAACTGGATCATTATCACGAATAGATGAAATAAGTAACCCTTTCGCATCGTAAGGAGTTGAAGGGATGACAACTTTTAATCCAGGTTGTTGAGCCATTAAACCTTCTAAACTATCAGAGTGCATTTCAGGTGTATGAACGCCACCACCGAAAGGCGAACGGATTGTCACTGGCATCGCATAAGTATTGCCTGTTCGATAACGGTAACGAGCTAACTGACCGTTAATTGAATCCATTACTTCATATACGAAACCGAAAAATTGAATTTCAGGAACTGGTCGAAAACCTGTTAATGATAACCCGACTGCTAACCCACCAATTCCAGATTCAGCTAGCGGTGTATCAAATACACGATCGGCGCCAAATTCATTTTGAAGGCCTTCCGTTGCACGGAATACCCCACCGTTTACACCTACGTCCTCACCGAACACTAAAACATTCTCATCGTCTTTTAGTTCGCAACGTAGTGCATCCGTAATTGCTTGAATCATTGTCATTTGTGCCATAGGTTATTTCGACTCCTTCGCTTTATAGATTTCATATTGCTCTTGTAAATTATAAGGTTTTTCTTCGAACATATTTTCAATTAAATCTGTTACTTTTTGTTTTGGTGTTTCATCAGCTTTTTTAATCGCTGCTTTTATTTCTTCTTTAGCACGTTCAATTACTTCTGTTTCTTTTTCTTCAGACCATAATCCTTTGCCTTCTAGGTAAATTCTGAAGCGAACGATTGGATCTTTAGCTGCCCATTCATTATCAATATCCGTTGTACGGTATCGAGTTGGGTCATCACCAGACATTGTATGTGGTCCGTAACGGTAACACATTGTTTCAATTAAGGAAGGTCCATCACCATTGACTGCACGTTCACGAGCATAACGAGTCGCTACATAAACTGCTAATGGATCCATACCGTCAACTAAAATACTTGGAATTCCGGCTGCAATCCCTTTTTGAGCAATTGTTTTTGCGGCAGTTTGAACGTCACGTGGTGTTGAAATCGCATATTGGTTATTTTGTACGACGAAAATAGCTGGTGATTTAAAGGCTCCTGCAAAGTTAATTCCTTCATAGAAGTCACCTTGAGAAGAACCACCGTCACCTGTATAAGTAATCGCAACATTTTTTGTTCCACGTTTTTTAATACCTAACGCTACTCCAGCTGTTTGAACGTATTGTGCCCCGATAATAATTTGTGGAGGTACAACGTTAACCCCTTCTGGAATTTGGTTCCCTACAAAATGCCCACGGCTAAATAAAAACGCTTTCCATAACGGAAGGCCGTGCCATACGATTTGAGGAACATCACGATAACCAGGTAAAATCCAGTCTTCTTTTTCCAATGCAAAATGAGAAGCTAATTGAGATGCTTCTTGACCTGCAGTCGGTGCATAGAAACCTAATCTACCTTGACGATTTAAAGAAATCGAACGTTGATCTAAAATTCGTGTGTAAACCATACGAGTCATTAGTTCAACTAATTCTTCATCCGTTAAATCAGGAACAGCATCTTCATTAACGATTTTTCCCTCTTCATTTAAAATTTGGAACATCTCAAACTTACTTTCGATCTCTTGTAAAATAGCAGTTGGATCAAATTGTTTTGAAATTTTTTCTCCCATAAAGCACCTCTCCTTAGTTCTGTATTAAAATTTCTCTCAAAAAAAATAGTACAATATATTGTTAGATTGAGTATATAAAAATAATTTCATTCGGTCAATCATTGATTATTGTTTAATTTACACTTTTTTTCTCAAATTCTTATTTTCTCTCCAAAATCAATCTGTTATACCGAAAAAGAGAACTGTATTATAACAGAACATTTCAACTTAACATTTCATTTGTTTTCATTACATAATTTTTCTAAAATTATCATTCCTTCATTTTTATATTTACATATACTGTTATAGTTAAACTTTTCTAAAGCAAAAAAGTAAAACATATGATATTTTTAAAATATAATCGTCAGTTTTGTATACTTTAATTACATAGTAGCTGTTGAAAGGAAGAATAAATATGATTTTAATGAAAGATATTATTCGTGAAGGTCATCCATCATTACGAACAAGAGCAGAGGAAGTGACATTTCCTTTAACTGAAGATGATCGTAAACTTGCCTCTGACCTATTGGAATATTTAATCAATAGTCAAAATCCAGAGATTGCTGAAAAATATGGTCTTCGTCCTGGTATTGGTTTAGCTGCCAATCAAGTCAATCAACTAAAAAGAATGTTCGCCTTACATGTAGAAGATGATAAAGGGGAACTTTATAGTTTTGTTGCAATCAACCCAAAAATCGTCAGTCATTCTGTAGAAAAAACTTATATACCTTCAGGTGAAGGTTGTTTATCCGTCGATCGTGAAATACCTGGCTATGTTCCTCGTTATGCACGAATCACTGCTAAATTTTATACAGTTGATGGTGAAGAAAAGAAAATTCGTTTAAATGGTTTACCAGCCGTTGCATTCCAACATGAATTAGATCATTTAAATGGTGTGATGTTCTACGATCACATTAATGAAGAAAATCCTTTCGCTCAAGTACCGGATTCATTCCCACTTAACGGTGAATAATAGATAAAGGAGGTGTCTTATAAGACACCTCCTTCATTATTAACAAAATATTTTAATTATAGTCTAGGTAGGTATCAATGTCCTACATAAACTAATAATAAATAACAATGTTTCATTTGAATCTATATAATTCGAAGCTCTTTCATCGCTTTAGACAAACCATCATTATCAACATGATCCGCAATGTAAGTAGCTACCCTTTTTGTTTGCTCGTGGCCATTTCCCATCGCAACAGATGTCCCAACAGCTTGTAGCATTTCAATATCATTCAAACCATCTCCGAATGCGATGGAATTTTCAATCGGAATATTCATTTTCTCCAATAATTTTTTTATCCCTCTCGCCTTCGATCCGTCTTTCGGAATAATATCACAGGAATATCGATGCCATCTAATAAATTTCACTTCCGGAAAAGTCTCATGGTAAACTTTTTCGTCTTTTTCTTCAATAAAAATAAGCGTTTGGTATACCTCAGCATTTTCATAAAAGGAAGGGTTTGAGACAGGATAAGGGTATTGAAGTGTATTTATACTTTCTTCTATAAATGGGTTTCCTTCAACAGAAGCAATCATTTCTTTATCATCTAAGAAAACAACCGGATGATTTCTTTTGTGACCGAATTCAATAATTTTAGATAAATACTCTTTCGGAACGCTATCTGTATAGATGACCTTCCCTTTATAGACGACATATTGGCCATTAAACGTAACGTATGTATCAATATTTAACTCCTCTAAAATACTTTGAATCATAAAGGGCGCTCTACCTGTCGCAATAGCAATTTCATACCCATTTTGTCGGGCTCGCTCTATAGCTTCTTTGGCAGAATTCGGTATTTCCTTCCTCGTATTATAAAGTGTTCCATCAACATCAAAAAATAGTATGTTTGTCATGTCAAAACCCTCTCAATGCATATTTATATGTAAATGAAAAATACTTTACATATAGAAAAATAACAGTATAATTAACTTAAGGAGTGATGTGCCATGTTAAAACGACTCAAAAAGAAAATTTTGAAACGATTAAATGGCATCCTCGGAAAAAAATCAATTGCTTAAGCCCTTCAAAATCGAAGGGCTTTTCTTTATTTTAAAGGAGACGCATGATAATATAAAGGAAATGCATCATTTAAAAGATTAGAGACATTTATCTTTCTTCAAAACAAGACTCTTCAACCAATTGATGGTAATATGGAGACAGGTGTTTTCAATGTTTAAATAGTCTATTTACTGAAGAAAGATAAAGCTTCTAGAAAATGTCGTAGATTTTAGTATATGATTGAGCCAATATTCTGCTATATTTTCTAAGGCACAATGGAATTTTTAAAATCTAGTCGATGCAAGAAAATGTACGTTAATTAAAGGAGAGAAAATATGATTTACAAAGTTTATTATCAAGAAAATGCTTTAGAGGTACCAGTTCGCGAAAATACAAAGAGTCTTTATTTAGAAGCATCTTCTGAAAGAGAAGTCCGCGAGTATTTAAAAGACCGTAACTACAACATTGAATATATTCAATTGCTAGAGGGCAACTATTTAGAGTATGAAAAAAATAGCCCGAACTTCCGCTTGGAGAACGCTTAATATTTATGAAATTTGTAAAAAATGATCAAGCGGCTGTTTTCGCTCTCGGCGGACTGGGCGAAATCGGTAAAAACACATATGCAGTACAATTCCAGGATGAAATTATTGTCATCGATGCTGGAATCAAATTTCCTGAAGACGATTTATTAGGAATCGACTATGTTATACCGGATTACACTTATTTAGTACGTAACGCTGATAAAATTAAAGGTCTATTTATTACCCATGGACACGAAGACCATATTGGCGGTATTCCTTATTTATTACGCCAAGTGAATATTCCTGTATACGGTGGGAAGCTTGCTTTAGGTTTATTGCGCAATAAACTGGATGAACACGGTTTACTTCGAACAACAAAATTAATCGAGATTAAAGAAGACGACGTCATTAAGTTTAGAAAAACATCTGTCAGCTTCTTCCGTACAACACATAGTATTCCAGATGCCTTTGGGATTGTCGTTAAAACACCTCCTGGAAACATCGTCCATACAGGAGACTTTAAGTTTGACTTTACTCCAGTAGGAGAACCTGCAAACTTAACGAAAATGGCGGAAATCGGCCGAGATGGTGTACTTTGTTTATTATCTGATAGTACGAATGCAGAAGTTCCAAACTTTACGATGTCTGAACGTAAAGTTGGCGAAAGTATTCATGATATTTTACGAAAAGTTGAAGGACGTATTATTTTTGCAACCTTTGCATCAAACATCCATCGTCTTCAACAAGTGACAGATGCGGCTGCCCAATATGGCCGTAAAATTGCTGTTTTCGGACGCTCGATGGATAATGCCATTTCCATCGGTCGCGAACTAGGTTATATAACTGCACCAAAGGAAACTTTTGTCGATGCACAAACGATCAACCGTTTACCAGCAAATGAAGTGATGATTTTATGTACAGGCTCTCAAGGGGAACCGATGGCAGCATTATCACGAATTGCAAATGGTACCCATCGACAAATCCAAATCCAACCTGGTGATACAGTAGTATTCTCTTCTTCACCAATACCAGGAAATACTATGAGTGTTAATAAAATTATTAATCTATTGTTCCGTGCAGGTGCTGAAGTAATCCATGGTTCATTAAACAATATCCATACTTCCGGCCACGGATCACAAGAAGAACAAAAATTAATGCTTCGACTAATTAAACCGAAGTTTTTCATGCCAATTCACGGTGAATATCGCATGTTAAAAATGCACACGAACCTTGCGGAAGATTGTGACGTACCTATTGAAAATACATTTGTTATGGAAAATGGGGACGTTTTAGCATTAAGTTCCAATGAAGCCCACGTAGCTGGTCGAATTCCTTCTGGTGATGTATACATCGATGGTAGTGGTATTGGAGATATCGGCAATATTGTATTAAGAGATCGCCGTATTCTTTCAGAAGAAGGATTAGTCATCGTCGTTGTTAGTGTAGATATGAAGAAACAAAAAATTGTCGCTGGACCTGATATTATCTCCCGTGGTTTTGTTTACATGCGGGAATCTGGAACGCTTATTAGTGAAGCACAAAAAATGTTAAATAGTCATTTAAATGAAATGATTCAAGGAAAATCTACTCAGTGGACTGAATTGAAAAATGAAATTACCGACGTTTTAGGACCATATTTATTCGAAAAAACAAAACGTCGACCAATGATTTTACCTATTATTATGGAAGTATAAAAATAAGGGTTGTCCTATTTTAGACAACCCTTTCCTTTATTTTAATGAGGAAATTTTTTTAGCTCATCGCCTTTTTTACAAAGCGATTAATATCTACATCGGCTCCTATCACTAACAAAATATCGCCTAATAATATTTTATCGTCAGCTGCTGGAGAAATCACAATCGTTTCCCCTCTTTTAATTCCAACAATATTAATTCCATATTTCGCACGGATATCTAGATCAATTAAAGAAAATCCAGCAATTCGATCGTTGGCTCGAATTTCCATTATTGAATGCTCATCGGACAACTCTAAATAATCTAATACATTATTGGACATAATATTATTCGCAATACGAATCCCCATATCCCGTTCAGGATGAACGACATGATCTGCTCCAATTTTCTTTAATACTTTTGCATGGTAATCATTGTGGGCTTTTACCGTTATTTGTTCAACACCGAGCTCTTTTAAAATTAACGTCGTTAGTATACTCGCTTGAATGTTTTCTCCAATGGCTACTATAACATGCTCAAAGTTTCGAATACCCAAGGATTTAATAACTTCCTCATCCGTCGTATCTGCAATGACGCTCTGGGTAGCAATTTTCGCGTATTCATCTACTCTTTCAGCAGAATTATCAATTGCTAAAACATCCGCCCCTAATCGAACTAACTCCCGTACAATACTACCCCCAAAACGACCTAATCCTATTACTACAAATTCTTTTTTCATTATGCCCCTCCGTACAAAAAACATCAATGATACTATTTTAACCTAGTATTATCGTTTTGTACAAACTACGATTGTAAAAAATCTAAACATATTTACAGTACTTTATCCTGCTTTAAAACTTCTTTTTGGTTAGTATTTGTTGTAAAACGATATGGAGAAAATAAACCAAAGGGCTACTTCAATTTCTAATAAGAAGAAATTAAAGTAGCCCCTAAGAGAACTAGACAGTTTTTCGTATTATTTTTTATAATCGTTTCCTAAATTAGTGTTCGTTTCTCAAAAATTTAACGAGGTTTTTGAACTTTACTTGCTTGTTTATCGTAAACATACCAATAAAGCAATCCAACAAAAATCGCTCCACCTACTACATTACCAAGGAACGTTGGAATGATGTTTCCAATAAACTCAACCCAAGTCATCTGTCCTGCAAAAATTGCTGCAGGTATTACAAACATATTCGCAACAACGTGTTGGAAGCCAATTGCGACAAACGCCATAATTGGGAACCAAATGCCTGCAATTTTTCCAATAAAATCATCTGCTCCATAAGCTAACCAAATCGCTAAACATACAAGCCAGTTACAACCAATCGCCGAAACAAAAGTTTCTAAAAACGTATGATCTACTTTTGACTCTGCAATTGCCACCGTTTTATCCAAATATGGACCCATCTCAGTTAAACCAACTACATGTCCAAAGAAATAAGCTACAAAAAGTGCTCCCACTAGATTTGCTAACGTAACCCAAACCCAATTATGAACAAGACTACCTAAAGTAATTTTCTTTGCATAATATGCCATGGAGACCGACATCAGATTTCCCGTAATCAGTTCTGCCCCAGCTAGAACAATTAATATTAGACCAACAGGGAAAACTGCTCCCCCAATTAAATTAGATAGACTTCCCCATTCTTTAGGCAAATCACCAATGACACGAATATCTAGTAAATAGCCTAGTGAAATAAATGCTCCTCCTAAAAATCCAAGCAACAACAGATGTGAAAAAGGAAGCTTTGTCTTCGTCACTCCTGTTTCTATCGTAATTTCTGCAATTTTTTGCGGTTTATGAAATGCCATAAATATTCCTCCTATTTCTAATTAAAAAAGGCAGCACCTTAAAAACCTTTTTTTACAAAAAGGTTTTTGAGATGCTGCCTAACGCCTCTGCACTCGATACAAAGAAATCAAACCATCATAATTATACATATATAGAATTCATATAAAAGCAAATAAGCAGGTCTTACTTATTTACCATTCTATGTTTTCACTATATTTGTTTTGGAAACGTTTTTCATTTTAACGTATAATGGCATTTACTGCAACACTTTTTTATTTTCTTATAATAAATTGATTGTCACTATAAAGTAAGAGCCTATATTATTCCTTTCTATTTTCTGTAATATCCCTATCAAAAACGAAAACTGATATGGCAATATCTTCTTCTACCTTGATATCGTTGAAAAGATGAACCAACTTCGCTCCAATGAGTTCTTCCATTCCTTCGGGTGGACTTTTCGCATAAATTTCTTGAATCATTTTCGTCCTCGCTGCATGTACCATATCCTTTCCATCTTCCGAACCCGTGATAAACTTTTCCGTCGGTGTTAAATTTCCATATAACGTAGCGATGGCCATATTTTCAATAAAAACTGTATGAATTCGTTCAGGTCCCTTCCCAAATGACTCTTTCCGTAGTTTTCGTATCATGTCATTGAATTCATGAACTAATTTTGACAAGTTTTCCTCCCCCTCTATACGTAGAATTGGCTCTAAAAAAGGGAATCTCCAAAAGATCATCATGAACGCTAAAAGAAAGTCAATCCAAGAATTAAACAATATAATTACAGTGTGACTGTTACAGTTCTAAGTTATACATTATGTATTTATTCATAAACACCCTATTCAAATATTTTTTAACTCAATCAACAGTTCTACATCCAATATCTAAATTTCCCCATTCTAAGTTTTTGATTATAAAAATATGCATTCCAAATACTTTTATCCCTTTCACTAATTACTCCCCGACCAATTAATAATCGGATTAATAAAGTTAAATAAACTAAAAACATTATGAATTTTATTTATAAAGGGTAGTGATTTTTTAATAAACTGGAGCATCTTTGAATACTTTAAGATGAAGTGAAAAAAGGAGTGGGTATAACTTGTCCGATTATGTAAAGAGTGCCGTTTTTGAACATCGATTTTGGTTACAAGTTTTAGGGGATCACGCTCGATTTATCCATGATTCACTTTATCCATCAGAAAAAGATGATATTGCGAAAGCAACTTATTTTATTCAACAATTCGATCAACTTTTAGCCCAAGTAAAAATGTTGAATGAATCCAATATGCAACCGTTTACTATTAAAGTAGAAGAGGCTGCTAACCAACTAAGAGACTTTAAACTATCGATTATTAAACGCCATATCACAGGAAATATTAAAATCCACCTTACGCCTACTTTTATTAATCATATGGTTAATGAGTTAGAGGAATATTTACTAATATTAAGCTATTTAAAACAAGGGAAAGCCCCACCAATCTTCCATGAATTACATCATCATTTATTATGGTTAGTCGATGCTTCCGGACACGCGGGGGCTATTAACGATCGGCTGGACGGTGTAGAAAAAAGATTAAAAGAAAAAAGCCATACCTTTACAAAACATTTTGAACAATTTTATTTAAAAGCGATTGAGTTAACAGGCTACTTACGAACAAATATAAGTAAATTTCCCGCCCTATCAAAATTTAACCATGATGTTGAAGTAGAAATAGGATTATTCAAAACCTTTTTAAACGAATTGGAAGAAATGGAGTTAAATGCTGAAGTACTAGGTATTTTTTCAGTATCGATGGCAGATCATATGGCAAGAGAAGAACAATATTATTTAATGAAACTAGCACAATCAAAAGCAATTTAAATGAAAAAGTGTAGCAACTAAATGCTACACTTTTCTCTTTAATCTGCTTAATTTTCTGCTAGTATTTCATTTATTCTCTTTTCGAGCATTTTCATGCCGCTACCACCCGACTGAAAATGTCTAAGTAAACCAAACTTATCAAAAACATAATAGGCTGGAACATATTCGTTTTCGAAGGCATCACTTAACTTCAGGGCATTATCAATAAAAATAGGATGGGATATTTTATATTTTTTTGCCACCTTCTTAATTTTATCGACGTCGGTATCTTCATAGGATCGAGGCATATGCACTGCAATCATATTCAACTCATTTTTGTACCGCTCTTTTAATTGGATAACTTCAGGCATTATCTCTTTACATAAATGACAACTAACCGACCAAAAATGAATTAAAGTTGGTTTCTTTCCTACTAACTCTTGATTTGATACTGCACCGTTTAACCATTTCGTTTCTCCCATCAATTCAGGCATTGGTGAACGTAATTTCATAAACATCCTCCTTGAAAGAAATTGAGAAGAACTCCCCCCTTTCGAAATATCTACAAAGTTTCATCTCCAGGCCGCCAGTTTGCAGGACATAATCCACCTGTTTGAAGGGCTTGAAGTACCCTTAATACTTCGTCGACATCTCTACCAATATTATCATGATGAATTGATTGATATTGAAGCTGCCCTTCCGGACTTATAATAAATAACCCCCTCAATGCAACTCCTTCCTCCTCGACTAATACTCCATATTTTTTGGCAACTTGATGATTATGATCTGCTGCAAGGGGATATTTTAACTGGCCAAGTCCGTTTTTCGTTCGATCCGTATTAATCCAAGCTAAATGGGTATAAACCGTATCGGTTGAAACACCGATAACTTCAGTATCCAAATCTTCAAATAGCTCATATTGATCTGAAATAGCCGTAATTTCTGTTGGGCAGACAAAGGTAAAGTCCATAGGATAAAAAAATAAAACAGTCCATTTCTCCTGTTGTATATTTTCTTTTAACGACACTTTCCCAAAGCTTTTATCTGGCATTACCGCATCCATTTCAAACAGAGGAGCTTGTTTTCCTACTTGTAGTTCCGTCATTTCCTTCCCTCCACGTTTAAACCAATTTCAATAAGAAATTCTTCCATTCAACTAACAACATATTCATTTAGTTGGAGAAATTTCCACTTCCGAGAAATATTCTATTGATTTTTTACTCGAATTTTGTATAATTGTATCGTTAATAATAAACAAAAAGTTTTGTTATAGTAAACTTTTATATTTGAAGTTTATGTATACTAAACAATTCAAGGAGTTATAACATGCAAATTGGTGCGAAAATTAAAGCATTGCGACTAAAAAAAGGTCTTACACAAGAAGAGTTAGGTGAACGTACAGATTTAACAAAGGGATATATTTCACAGCTAGAACGGGATTTAAATTCCCCATCAATTGAGACATTATTTTCAATATTAGAAGTTTTAGGAACGACTCCAAAGGAATTCTTTGACGATTCGTTACAGGAGCAAAAGGTTGTTTATAACAAAGACAATCAAACTTCCTATATTGATGAAGAGAAAAACTATAAAATCCAATGGCTCATACCAACTTCGAATGAAAAAGAAATGGAACCTGTTATTTTAACTCTTCAAAAAGATGGTGAATACAAACAATTTGAACCTTCCTTAGCCGAAACCTTTATCTATGTACTAAAAGGTCGCATACGACTCGTAATAGGTGAAGAAGAATATATCGCTAGTGAAGGGAACGCTATTTATTATGAAGCATCATCTAATCATCAAATTTTCAACGCCAACAATGGCAAAACAGAATTGTTATTAGTAGCGACAGAATCTTATTTATAGGAGGTAAGAACATGAGTGATACAATTATCCGATTTGAAAATGTCTCAAAATCGTATGATGATGGCACCGTTGTATTAAAAAACATCGATTTTGAACTGGAAAGAGGCAAGTTTTATACACTGTTAGGTCCATCAGGTTGTGGTAAAACAACAATTTTGCGTATCATAGCCGGATTTACAGATCCTTCTGAAGGAAATATTTATTTTAACGATCAAAAAATTAATCATGTACCAGCGAACGAGCGGCAAGTGAATACGGTTTTTCAAGATTATGCCCTTTTTCCCCATTTAAATGTTTTTGAAAATGTTGCTTTCGGTTTACGTATTAAAAAATTAAAAGAAAAAGAAATTCAAGAACGAGTTCTGGAAGCTTTAAAGTTTGTTAATTTAAGTGGTTATGGGAATCGGGAAATTTCTGAAATGTCCGGTGGTCAACGGCAAAGGGTTGCGATTGCTAGAGCGATTGTTAACGACCCACAAGTCATTCTACTAGATGAACCATTATCTGCCCTCGATTTAAAATTGCGTTCAGAAATGCAATATGAATTGCGGGAATTACAGCAACGTTTAGGAAAAACCTTTGTCTTTGTAACCCATGATCAAGAAGAGGCATTGGCAATGTCCGATGAAATTTTTGTCCTTCATGATGGCGAGATTCAGCAATCTGGAACACCTGTTGACATATATGACGAACCAATTAATCGTTTTGTCGCAGACTTCATCGGTGAATCAAACATCGTTGACGGTGTAATGATTGAAGACTTTAAAGTCCAATTTACTGGCAAGACTTTCGATTGTGTTGACAAAGGAATGAAACCGAACGAAAAAGTAGATATTGTTATCCGCCCGGAAGATTTAGAAATGACGACAGTAGATAAAGGTAAGTTAGTTGTAACAGTCGATACCCAACTGTTCCGAGGTGTTCATTATGAGTTATCAACCTATGATCAAGATGGGAATGAATGGTTAGTACACTCTCTTAAAAAGGCCGAAGTAGGTGAACAAATAGGTCTGGACTTTTCTCCAGAGGCGATTCATGTTATGCGATTAAATGAAACAGAAGAAGAGTTTGATAAACGACTAGAGTCCTATGGAGAAGAAGAAAATGTTTAATAAAGCTTCGAAAGGGTCACTATTCCCTTATGCTTTTTGGATAGCTTTATTCGTCATCGCTCCTATCGCCTTAATCGTTTATTATTCCATGCTCGACTTAAATGGTCACTTTACTTTCGATAATTATAAAGCCTTTTTTACACCAGTTTATTTAAAAATGACGCTTACTAGCTTTTGGTATGCCTTTTTAATTACGTTCTTCACATTAATGATTGCATATCCGACTGCTTATTTGTTAACTAAAACAAAACACAAACATTTATGGTTAATGTTAATCATTATTCCTTCTTGGATTAACTTATTATTAAAAACTTATGCTTTTATTGGGATATTCGGACTTTACGGACCTATCAATGCTTTTATAAAAGTATTCGGTCTTGAACAACAACAAATTTTATTTACAGATTTTAGTTTTATCTTTGTGTCGGTTTATATTTTTATTCCATTTATGATTATTCCAATTTTTAACTCATTGAATAAATTAAACCCGACATTAGTTTATGCAGCTCGAGATTTAGGGGCTTCAAGTTTTACCACATTCCGTCGCGTCATTTTCCCATTAACAATTGATGGAGTGAAATCAGGTATACAAGTCACATTCATTCCAGCATTATCTTTATTTATGATTACTCGATTAATCGCTGGGAATCAAGTGATTACTTTAGGTACAGCAATTGAACAACAGTTCCTTGTATCTCAAAACTGGGGTATGGGCTCTACAATTGCCGTCTTCCTCATTATATTAATGGTCATTATTATGCTGTTTACAGGTCAGAAGAAGGGAGGCCGCGCATAGTGAAAAAACTATCCACCGTTTCAAAAATTTACTTAATTGTAGTCTTTATCATTTTATACGCACCTATCTTTTACTTGATCTTTTATTCCTTTAATAGTGGTGGGACTATGAATCATTTTGAATCTTTCACCCTTGAGCATTATAAAGCTATTTTTGATGATTCAAGATTAATTGTCATTTTGATGAATACAGTCATTGTGGCTCTTTTATCAGGATTAATTGCTACGATAATCGGAACATTAGGAGCAATTGGAATTGTCTCCATTAAAGATCATAAAATGCGGAATACACTTCTCTCATTAAATAACGTCTTAATTGTAAGTCCGGACGTTGTCATTGGTGCAAGCTTTTTAATACTCTTTACAATCATCGGCATCAAATTAGGTTTTGCTTCTGTTTTAATATCCCATGTTGCCTTTAGTATACCTATTGTCGTTTTAATGGTTTTACCAAAGCTTTTAGAAATGAATACTTCTTTAATTGATGCGGCAAGGGATTTAGGTGCTACAAAACGGGATGTTTTAACTAGAATCATCCTTCCATATATTCAACCAGGAATATTTGCTGGATTCTTCTTAGCTTTAACCTATTCATTAGATGATTTTGCTGTTACATTTTTCGTTACTGGTAATGGATTTTCCACTTTATCCGTTGAAATTTATTCGATGGCAAGGGCAGGTATTTCCCTTACAATTAACGCAATATCCGGTCTTGTATTCTTCATAACAGTGTTAGTTGTGATTGGCTATTACTTTGTAACGAATCGAACTAAAAACAATACAACAGAGGGGGTACATCGATGAAATCATTAATACAAGCAACCGTTGCAATCATAGTCGTATGTGCCCTCCTTTTCTTTGCGATTCATAAAATAGAATCCACAAGTTCTTCTAAAACGACAGATACGATAACGGTCTACAATTGGGGAGAATATATTGATCCTGATTTAATTGATCAATTTACAGAAGAAACAGGTATCAATGTCATTTATGAGACATTTGATTCGAATGAAGCGATGATGACAAAGGTGCAACAAGGTGGCTCCGCTTATGATGTAGCAGTACCGTCGGAATATATGGTGGAAAAAATGATTGAAGAAGATTTACTTTTACCTATCGACCATTCTAAAATACCTAATCTGAAAAACATTGACCCATATTTTTTAGATTTAGCATTCGATCCGAAAAATCAATATTCCATCCCATACTTTTGGGGAACAGTCGGAATCGTATATAACCCCAATTTAGTAGCTGACCATTTAACGTTCACAACTTGGGAAGATTTATGGGACCCATCCTTAAAAGATAAAGTATTTTTAGTTGATGGTGCCCGGGAAGTAATTGGAATGGGTCTGAACTCTATCGGTGAGTCATTAAATGTGAAAGATGATGCCTTACTTCGTAAAGCGACAGACAAATTAATTACTTTATCACCAAATGTGAAGGCGATTATTGGGGATGAGATTACTCCTTTAATGATTAATAACGAAGCAGCAGTTGCTTTAACTTGGTCTGGCCAAGCTGCGGATATGATGTGGGAAAATGAAGAGCTTGATTTTGCCGTTCCTGAAGAAGGCTCTAATTTATGGTTCGATAATTTCGTTATACCTAAAACGGCGGCAAATATTGACGGTGCCCATGCATTTATCAACTTTATGTTAGATGCTGAAGTTTCTGCTCAAAATAATGATTATGTCGGTTATTCTACTCCTAATCAAGCCGCAATGGAATTAATGGATCCTGAAGTTATAGAGGATGAACGTTTCTATCCTAATGAAACATTAAGGAATAAATTAGAAGTTTACAAAAACTTAGGCTTGGAATGGTTAGGAAAATATAATGAGTATTTCCTAGAGTTTAAAATGAGTATACGGTAATAGATTCCTCACCACTTAATCAACGAACAATCCATGTTGAAAATTGTCGATAAATCTAATTTGTTTCAGCCTTTAGTCCACTACTTATTTGTAGTTAATAGATATACAATATGATAAGCTATGAAACATGAATTATATAAAGGGGATACAAGTAAGAAAGGGTGGACAGAAATGACACAGAAAAAGAAAAAAATTGTCTTACTCATTTTGATGACTAATATGTTTATTACGATGGGAGGTATTGGGATATTAATTCCTGTATTGCCTTCCTACCTCGAAATTTTCGGCGTCGGCGGGCAAGTACTAGGATTTTTAATCGCTTCCTTTGCCTTCGCCCAATTTTTATTGTCTCCAGTAGCAGGTGATTTATCAGATCGCTACGGTAGAAAAATTTTCATTATCGGGGGACTGTTTGTTTACGGTGTTTCCCAAATATTATTTGGATTAGCTACTCATGTGTGGATACTATTTATCGCACGCTTTTTAAGTGGTGTTGGCGCTGCATTTATTATGCCACCAATTATGGCCTATGTCGCCGATATTACTACTGTTGAAGAAAGAGGAAAAGGGATGGGAATGATTGGTGCTGCCATTTCCCTTGGATTTATGATTGGACCAGGCTTAGGTGGATTTTTAGCAAATGTCGATTTACACTTTCCCTTCTTCTTAGCAGGTATTATTGCATTAATTGCTTCCATCTTCTCAATTATCGTATTACCGAATGTCCCACCACAAATGAAGGAAACAGAAGAAGTGAAACGGGAAAATATTATTAACCAATTAGTACGTTCGGTGAAAACACCTTATTTCATTTTACTAATTGTCGTATTTACCTTTAGCTTTGGTATTTCAAATTTCCAATCAACTTTATCGATGTTTTTAACACATAAATTTGATTATTCACCTACTGATATTGCCATAGTTATTACTGTTGGTGGATTTGCAGGTGTCATTCTTCAAATGTTTATCATTGATAATTTATTTAAACGTTTTGGCGAAATGAAAGTGATTTATGCAAACTTAATTGCTGCTGCTATTTCAATGGTCTTAATGATTTACATTAGTGGCTTCTTTGTCATTTTATTCGTTACGACGCTATTCCAAATTGCAACAGTATTTATACGACCAGCTGTTAATACGTTAATTTCTAAGTTTGCAGGTGCCGATCAAGGGTTTGCTGCTGGTATGAATAATGCTTATATGAGTTTAGGAAATATGGTTGGACCTGCCTTAGCAGGTGTATTACTTGAATGGAATATGGCTTCTCCATTTATATTAGGAACAGTAATATTACTAGGTTGTTTCGTATTAGCATATAGTTGGACGCTGAAAAAAGCGCCCCATTTATTGGGTAGCCCTACTCAATAATTTATAACGGGACAATCTCATAAAAAAAGAGTCATCCCTTTTCACGATGTAAATACATAGAAAAGAATGACTCTTTTTATTTTTATAACGATCTAATAAATTGTTCCACAAATTGGGCATTGAAGGATAATAATTGTTCATCTGGACTAATTTTTGCGTGATGCAATCCATATTCACAATTTGCACCTGCCCAAAACATAGCACCAGGAATGTCCTTTAAGAAATAACCGAAATCTTCACCAGTCATAGCCGCTGGGCAATGATAAGAAGTTGCCCCCTCAAATTGATCAGCAAAATCTAATAATCGTTTTGCGCTTTCAGGATGATTATTCACTTCATAATACATTGAACCATAGTCGATTGAAACTTCACAATCAAAGGAAGCTTCAATCCCTGCACAAATTGCCTCAATACGTCGCTTCACTTCTGCCATTGCCTGAGCGTTCAACGTTCGAATAGTGCCTTCTAACCTCGCATTTTCAGCGATAATATTTTGCACTGTTCCAGAAGTCATTTTACCAATCGTTACAACGGCACTATCCATCGGGTCCACATTACGACTAACAATCGTTTGCAATTGTACAATTAAATTGGCAGCAGCAACTGTCATATCTTTTGTTTTATGGGGATAAGCAGCATGTCCACCTTTCCCTTTTAAATCGATAAACAGTTCAGATGTATTTGCAAATAACAATCCTGGACGTGTTGCAACAGTTCCCACTGGATATTCAGGAGCAATATGTAATGCATAAATTTCATCGGGTAAAAGGTCTGGTCGTTCCGTCTTTAACCATTCGAGCATCGGTTTTGCACCACCAGGTCCTTCTTCAGCCGGTTGGAAATAAACGACTACATTTTGTTCCGGTTGATTGCTAGCAAGCGCTTGAACTAATCCAAGAGTAATTGTCATATGACAATCATGGCCGCACGCATGCATATTGCCTTCATGGATAGAGGAATAGGGTAAGCCCGTTTCTTCCACTATCGGAAGACCATCGATATCAGATCGCCAACCAATCGTTTTCGTTGGATTACTCCCTTCAATTTGCACTACAATTCCTGTCTTCCAAGTAGTAACTGATAAATAATTTTGGGGAAATTCGGATATCTTTTCGAGCAAATATTTTTGCGTTTTAAATTCTTTAAATCCGAGTTCTGGAATTTGATGCAATTCTCTACGGATTTGGACAAGTGTATCCATTATGACACCTTCTTAAATATTTCTTAGTGCATCAATAATTTCCGTTTTTGATTTTGTTTTTTCATCAAGTTGTTTTAATACACGTGCAGGTACTCCACCTACAACTGTATATGGCTCAACATCACTAATAACAATCGCACCTGCTGCTACAACAGCGCCTTTACCTACTCGTACACCTTCTAATACGACGGCGTTTGCACCGATTACAACATCGTCTTCAATAATAACTGGTGTCGCTGATGGTGGTTCGATAACACCTGCTAAAACTGTTCCTGCACCAATGTGGCAGTTTTTCCCTACAGTTGCACGTCCACCTAAAACCGCACCCATATCGATCATTGTTTTTTCACCGATTTCAGCTCCAATATTTATAATGGCACCCATCATAATAACGGCATTGTCACCAATAGTTACTTGATCACGGATAATTGCACCTGGCTCAATACGAGCATTTTGATATTTTAAATCTAGTAAAGGTACACCAGAATTGCGACGATCGTTTTCAACGACATAATCTGCAATTTTATCACTATGTTCTTTTAGTGCACTTTCAATCTCGCTCCATTCACCGAAAACTACAGCATTATTTTGTTCACCAAAAACTTTTGAATTTTCACCATATGATAAATTGGCAACACCTTCACCTTTAACATATACTTTTACCGGTGTTACTTTTTTAGAATCTGAAATAAATTGAATAATTTCTTGCGCGTTTAATTTTTTTGACATTCCTTTAAACTCCTATCTATGTAATTTCCAATAACATAAATTGATTGTACTAAATTTTCAATCAAATAGCACGTATAAAAATTCATTGTCCTTCATAAAGGAACGGGTATATACATTATTTCGTATAATCGTAAAGGCAGCTTGCATGTTCCTTTACAACATCTACAAATGCTTCTACCTGTCTTAATTTAAAGGAAGAGTCATAGCCTATTAACCACGTATCACGAGTTAATCCTGTATCTTTTTCATTATTCGTCAATGGAATTTTATTCACCTTTTCTTCACCATTTAACGTAATGGAAGGTAAAATCGCATATCCAATACCATTCATGGCCATTTGTTTACACGTTTCAATTTGATCCACAATAATTTGACGTTTCGGATTGGATGAAAAATGTCTTTGCCACCAAAGTTGGATTTCTTGGTAGTAATTGGAGTCACTTTTGAATTGGATAAATGGACGGTCCGTTGTTAAAATGTCTTCAATTTTTTCAATTTCCTTATCAACTAAGTACATCATATCTCGAAACAGATGGACCCTTTTCCCTTTCCATTCTGCTTGGCCACGCACAATACCGACATGGGCTTCCCCTTCATAAAGCGCCTTTACAATTTCTGAGCTCCAACCTGTAATAAGGGAAATTTTCGCATCAGGATATTGGGTTACAAAATCCTTTAATACTTTTGGAAGCCAATTTTGACCGACAATGGAAGCACAAGCAATTTTCAATGTACCATGGACTTTCGAATTAAGTCCTTGAATCGTATCGAATACTTCTTCCCTCCGATTAATCGATTCAATGGCATATTGGATAACTAATTCTCCCGCTGGTGTCGGAGTTAACCCTTTTTGTGATCGAATGAACAACTGGGCTCCCCAATCTTTCTCGATAGACTGCAAGCGTTGAGAAAGGGCCGGTTGAGTAAGAAAAAGTCTTTCTGCTGCTTTTCTCATATTTTTTTCTTCAGCTAATATTTTAATGATTTCTGCTTCAGTTGTTGTCAATGGAAACTCCCCCAATATTTGCGAATATAAAAAATGACAAAATCCATTTGAATGGATTTTGTCGATATCACTTGATTTCCTTTTACTTTATCAATCTACTTGATAAATATATTTTTTTAATTGCTTTAAAATGACACGACGAGTTAATATGCCTGCAAAGGTACCTTCCTCATCAACGACACATAAAAATGCATGATTAATGACTAAATCTAGCGCTTTTTGAAATGTATCTGTAATTTTTAAAAAAGTAACGTTTCTATCCATTACATCATCAACTTTAATATTTGTAAGCTTTTCATATTCGATTCGTTCTAATCCTAATATAGATTCTGTTATCATTTTCATGCTTAATAAACCTTGTAAACGATATTTAATATCTAATACAGGTACAGATGAATAACCTGTTTTCGTTAAGACGAGTAAAGCATGTTCAGCACTATTCCCAATTTGTACGTGTGCAACTTTCTCTGATGAAATAATAAAGTCGCTAATTGGTGTATCTAATAATGCTCTTGTGTTTGTTGAAATCATACCTTCTACTCCTTTTTCTGTAAGTCAACTTTCAGAACAGGGATACCACATTACTTATATAATATCACAATTTGTTCACAATTGACCATGATATGCAGCAAGTAATTTGGAGTAGAAGGATGTTATTCCTAAAACTTCACATACTAATAACCGTATATAGACCAGTAATAAAAGATCATAATTCCAGCAAACAAACCGAAAATAAGGTACATAATAATAATCGGGTTCATTGCTACTGGATGCTCTTTTACCATTTTATTAATTGGTGTATCTGTAGCTGATGCACGTTGTCTTGCCTTTTTCATTACGCCTGCCGTTAAGAAGTAGGATACAGCGATAATGAGTATAACTGTAATTATCATCGGAATAGTCCACATGCCCATACATTACACCTCCTAATGTTTAGTATTGAAAGTGTACTTAGTATGAGTCGACGGGGTGTTGTTTTATTCTTTTTGAAAAAGGAAGTTCTTTATTTCATTTTTTAACGTGCAGTCTTATTTACAACTTAAAAAGGATATTGATTTAACCATTGTCCACCGTCTAGAGTGACACATTCACCATTCATATAAGAAGCTTTATTCGACATAATAAATGTAGCCAGTTCAGCTATTTCTTCTGGCGTACCGAGTCTTTTTAATGGAACAGATTGAACCGTTCGTTTCGCTTGTTCTTCTGATTCCCAAAGCTTCCCTGCTCCTCCAGTTCTCTCAATAGGTCCTGGTGCTATCGCATTAACACGAATTCCATATTTATGTCCCCATTCTACAGCAAGGGACCTTGTTAACGATAATACCCCAGCTTTGGCAGCAGCAGAATGAATAACTCCTGCTCCTGCTCCCCAGGCATACGTAGCAACCATATTTAAAATTTTTCCTTTAACCCCTTGTTCAATCCAATATTTTCCTACTTCTGATGAACAGTAAAACGTACCGTTTAGTACAATATCAATCACTGCTTTCCAACCATTCGGCGATAAACTTTCAGCAGCGACAATAAAATTTCCTGCTGCATTATTTACTAAACCGTCAATTTTTCCAAAGCGATTATTCGTAAATTGAACCATCCCTTTTACATGTTCTACTTCTCGAACATCCATTTGGAACGTTTCAACGGTTGAACCATAGGCTAAAATTTCTTTTTTTGCATTTTCCAAACGTTCTAAATCCCGTCCAGTAATGACAACATTAGCCCCTTCTTTTACAAATTGTTTTGCCATAGCTAGTCCCATCCCACTGGAACCACCTGTAATAATATAAGTCTCATTTTTTAACATACATACATCCCCCATTCCCAAAATGAATAACCATTCACTTCCAATTTTACTATAAAGATAGAGGGATGTCATTCAATTATCAGAATATATAGAAAAACATTTTATTGAAAATAAAAAATCCAACAATTTGTTGGATTTCTAATATAGATTATTCTTCTACTACAACAGTACTCATTGCCTCTAATAAAAACTGTTCTTGGGAGTTAAGCTTTGTAGTCGTTTCACTAACTTCTTTATATCGATATTCACCATTGGAGTCTTGAATACGAGCCTTTTCCGTATCAGCCATTTGGGTTATAAAAATATCCATTACCCGTTGTTTAATCTCTTCGGAATAAATCGGAAATAAAATTTCTACACGTTTCACCATATTGCGTGTCATCATATCAGCCGATGATAAGAATACTTTATTCTCACCATTATGATAGAACCAAAAAATTCTAGAATGTTCTAAAAATCGTCCGACAATACTAGTTACACTTATATTTTCGCTAATACCTGGTATCCCTGGGCGTAAACAACATATTCCTCGAATAATAAGTTCAATTTTAACCCCTTGAATTGACGCTTCATACATTTTCATGATTAACTCTTTATCTGTTAATGAATTCATTTTTGCACGTATAAATCCATTTCCATGTTCTTGATGCATACGTATTTCTTCATCGATTAATCGAATAAACTCATCCCGTATATCAAAGGGTGCGACAACTAAATGATGATATTTTGGTTTTTCTGTATATCCACTTAAATAATTAAAAAAGTTTGTTGCATCTATACCGAATTCTTTGTCCGTCGTGATAATGCCCATATCTGTATATACTTTGGCTGTTGCATCATTATAATTGCCTGTTCCTAAGTGGACGAAGCGTTCTATTTTCCCATTTCTTCTTCTAACGACAAGGGTAATTTTAGAATGGGTTTTTAAATTATTCACTCCATAAATAACAAGACATCCTGCTTGCTCAAGTTCCTTAGCCCAATGAACATTGTTTTCCTCATCAAAACGAGCTTTTAACTCTACTAAAACAGTTACTTGCTTTCCGTTTTCCGCTGCTTGTTTTAAAGCCGTTATAATAGGGGAATTACCGCTTACACGATATAATGTTTGCTTTATTGCTAATACTGTCGGATCGACTGCCGCATCCGTTATAAACTCGACTATCGGTTCAAAGGATTCATACGGATGATGGAAAAAAATATCTTGAGTTAGAGCTTTTTCAAATATATTTTCATCGGAATTTAAATCTTTTGGTCTTTGCGGAATAAAGCTTTCATATTCTAAATGTTCTCGATAATTGGATATTTTTTTAACAAAACTAAATAAGCAAGTTAAATCTAAAGGTCCGTCAATTTTAAATACGTCGGACTCTTCAATTTCAAACTCTTCTAATAAGTAGTCGAGCACTTCATCGCTCATCTCGCCGTCCCTTACTTCTAGTCGGCTACCAACGCCCCATTTTCTTTTTTTCAACTCTTTTTCAATTTCGACGAGTAAGTCTTGTGCACCCTCTTCATGAATTGTTAAATCGGCATTTCTCGTTAGACGGAAAGCTTGCGTTGATTTTACATTATACCCATAAAACAATTGATTAATATGACTTGTTATGACGTCTTCCAATAAAACAAATACTTTCTCATTATTGTCGGTAGGTACTTCGATAAAGCGGTCTAAAACCGAGGGAACTTGAACAATTGCTACCTTTTCATTTTCTTCCCCTAAACCATTTTCTTCTAACAGAACAAGTAAATTTAATGTTTTTCCAAGTAAAGTAGGGAACGGTCTATAAGCGTCTACTGCAACGGGTGTTAATACTGGGAATATCGTTTCTTCAAATAACTCATGTACATACTCTTTCTGTTTTTCATTTAATAATTTGAAATCAGAAATATGTACTCCTTCTTGTGGTAATAAATCGTAAATTAAATGACGGAGTACTTCCATTTGCCGCTTTACAAGGGCTTGTGTCCTTTTAGCAATTTTAGTTAATTGTTCCTTCGGGGTAAGACCTGATTTATTTTCTGGTTTATGGAAACCAGCCCTAACTTGATCTTGTAAACCAGCTACACGAACCATAAAAAATTCATCTAAATTTGAGCTAAAAATAGCTAAAAATTTTAACCGTTCAAGCAATGGATTTTGTAAATCTTCCGCTTCTTCTAATACACGTTCATTAAACGCTAACCAGCTTAACTCACGGTTATTATAATAATGTGGTTTTGCAATTTCTTCTAACATCCGCTCATCAGAAATAGCCTTTTCCATTTCTTTTCCATGGGGAATTTCCAATTGGAAATCTTTCGTCATCACATTTCACCCTTTTTATAAAAATGAATTTTTACCGGTTTTTTGAACACACGTTCAATATGTTTTTTTTGTTTGTCAGATTGATATATTTCCGTCATCGGATAACGATTAGCTAATATCATTACATGAATCGTATCATCCATTTTTTTCAATTCAATTGATTGAACAATATTCCGTTTCGTTATATTTAATGAATAAATAAATTTTAAAATTGCTCCATAGTCTTTTAATATTTTCAATTCTTCTCTCGATAACCAAGAGGAAAATGGCGATGCAAATCTTCTAAAATAATCTTTGTTTTTATATGAAGCCATTAATGCAAGTTTTACTCGGTCTATATGATTTAAGCCTGCTATCGATTGATTAGCTAGTAAATAAAAGGTGTGCTGATTGAATGAATCTTGCTCAATATAATCGCCAATCGCATAAACTTGTGCAGCCTTTTTCAATAATTGTAAATGTTCATCATGATAAGTTAATAAACTTAATCGGCAACATTCTTTATAAAAAAGCTCCGTCATTCTTTGAAGAAATTGATACTCTTGTTCAGAACGTCCATACCTATGAATAAGCCTTTTCGCATTTTGTTCATACACTTGATGTTTATCATAGGCTGTCGGATCATTTTGAAGTACACGATTAATCATAATGCCTTCTCTTAAACCTTTTTTACTTATTTGAAAGGCAGGTGCATTCACTACGAACAATAAAACTTGGAAAACTTCTAATGCTATGCCAATAATGTCGGCCCGATCTGAGGATAGCCCGTCCAGTTGTTTCAATTGTTCAAAACTCATGTTTTCTATATAGCTACTAAGACTCGCTAATTCATCAAATTTCAATTCATATTGATGAACCCCTGATATCGGATAATTAATAAATTGCTGATGAATTTGAGCAACATTTCGGGCACTACCTCCAATTCCAATGACAGGTAATCCAATTTGTTGAATCCAGTTTAATTGTTCAAACTGCTCCTTGACAAATTGTCGCAATAATTTTCTTTCGTCTCCATTTATAATGTCTCCGGAAACAAACTTTTGTTTTAATGATACGGTTCCAAAGGGAAAACTAAAGGCTTTTTGTAATTTCTTATTTTTAAATAATGTAATTTCAGTGGAACCACCGCCAATATCGATTGTGACTGCTGAGGGGGTATCCATTGAATGGGCGACTGCTAAAAAGCCAAAATATGCCTCCTCCTCCTCTGTAATCAATTCGATTAAAAGGCCAGTCTCTTTTTCTATATGATGAATAATCATTCGATTGTTTTTTGCTTGGCGAATTGCTGCAGTGGCTGTTACTTTAATATCGACCACATTGAAATCATCAATGATTTTTTTAAACGATGTTAATGTATCAACTAATAATTGGATTCCTTGCTCAGACATATCACCGTTCGGTTGAATATATGTACGCAATCTAGCAACTGTTTTAAAATTTCCTAACTCCCGTAATCCTTCTAAATTATTGTATTCATAGACAACTAGACGTATCGTGTTGGATCCAATATCTATAATGGCAGTTTTTAATCTTTCCATAGGTATCACATCTCTTTCAACTTTAATCAAACTTACCTCTCTTTTCAGAATGGTTGAATTAGTCAGACTTTAAACGCTGTTAAACATCTTTAACCTATTTTTTTAAAGAATAAAATAATCCCCTATAAAAATGTTAGGTTAATAGATAATTTCATGATTTTTCACTAGTTTACCATATGTTAAATAGAGGCGATATAAAGTTAACGGTCGGAAACTATTTCAAGTATCCGACCGTAGAAAGGAAATATAAAATTTAATGATTAAGGATACCTATTCGAACTTTTATTATAAAATCAATTTATCCATTGTTAAGATAAGCTCTGCAATTTCCGGTTTACTAATTTGCTCGTCAGCTCCAACCGATTCACCTTTATGACGAAGATCATCTGTAATTAAACTTGAAAAGATAATAACAGGCAATTTGCCAAGCTCTGTATGGGATTTGATTTTCTTTGTAAAGTGGTGACCGTCCATTTGAGGCATTTCAATATCTGTAATAACTAATTGAACATGTTCTTCAATCGCACTATTTGTTTGCGTTAATGTCTCTAAATAATCATATGCATCTTGCCCATTTTCGAAAAACTCTAAATTCACATAGCCTGCTTCATGCATTGTATCATGTAGTAGTTTTCTTAATAACGGTGAATCTTCTGCAATAACAATTTTCTTCTCTGAACGATCACGTTCTCCAAGTTTTCTTACAGAATTCACATTAATGCCCGATTCTGGGTTAATATCGACCATAATCTTCTCAAAATCTAATAATAGAATCATCGAATCATTTTGTTTAATAACCCCAATGACTTGCGACGAACCGCCTTGATACATATCTGAAGGTTTTTCAATAGCATTCCAAGAAATACGGTGGATTTGCGTAACGTTATCGACATGGAAAACAACCTTTTGCTTATTAAATTCTGCAACAATATATTTTTGTTGAGCGCTGTAGGAACCATTGGAAATTCCTAAAACTTTTAACATATCTACAACAGGCAACACTTCGCCCCGTAGTTGTATAACTCCTTCTACATGTGGATGGGCATGTGGAATAAAAGTAACTGGTATAGGCTGAATAATTTCTTTTACTTTTATCACGTTTATACAAAATTTATTGTTTGCCACTTCAAATTCAACTATTTCTAGTTCATTAGTACCACTTTCTAATAAAATTCCTTTTTGTTCCAAAATGTTTTGCCCCTTTCCCTACTACGATATAACTATTTCATCGCAATGGTAAAAAACATAGATTTATAAATAGATTGTATCATAGGGAAGCCTTTTCTCCTACTCTTGATTTTCATTTTTAGGACTTACATACAAATGAATATAGAGACCAATAATTGTTAAGATTAGTAAAGAACCTAGGGCAACTCTACTAGCTAAAGTTCCATAATCCTTTAGAAGTAATGTCACTGTTCCATAAAGAGCTGGCCCAATGATTGAGGAAACCTTTCCTGAAAAGGCAAATAACCCGAAAAATTGCCCCCGTTTCTCTTCGGGTGACAACTCGATAATAAGCGTCCTTGAAGTAACCCACATAGAACCAAGGGAAACCCCAAACATACTTCCAGCAACCCAAAACATCCACTGTGCCGTTGCAAAGACTGCTAAAAGTAGTGCCAAGGACATAATAACGGCAACAATTGTAATCGCACGTTTTGCCCCAATTGATTTTGTTATATAACCAAAAACAAAGGAACCGATAATCGTTGAAACGGTACTTACTAAATAAAGAATAATAAATTGCCCGGAAGTAAACCCGACGATTGCCGTTGCATATATTGCCATCATCGCAATTGTTGTCGCAATAGCATCATTTAAGAAAAAGTATGTAATCATAAAGGTGAAAATTGCTTTATACTTTTTCATTTCTTTAAAGGTTTGATAAATTTCTTTATAACCTTCAATAAACTTAATTTTTTTTCTTTTCTCCTTTGGTATTGGTTGATCTTTTATAAAGATAAATAAAGGTAAAGAAAAAAGAAGATACATAATAGCCGTGGGGATAAAGGAACGGTGGAAGTCGCCATCGTTTACTATCAAATAAACTAACAACCCAAAAATCGTACCTAAATAGCCGACTGCTACACCAAAACCAGAAATAAGGGGCATCTCTTCTTTCGTTCCGAGATCTCCCATCATCGAATCATAAAATACTAAACTCGAATTAAAGAAAAACTTTGCTATAACGAAACTGACTACGACAAAAAATAAACTAAGTGGAATACCAGTAGAACTTACTCCAAAATCAATACTCGCCAATATTCCCATCATAAAAGTAAAGAAGATGGAAATGGAAGCAAACCATGCAATAAATCTTTTCTTATAACCCGTTTGATCAATCCACACACCAAAAAGGGGTGAAAACACTACTAAGAAAAAGCTAGCTACTGCATTGGCATAAGATATAAACGTGCTTGCCACCTGTTGTCTTACTTCGTCTGTCCCCAATACTTCATCCATGTAAAAAGGGAAAAAAATTGTATTAATATTCGATGAAAAGATTGTGTTAGCGAAATCATAAAAAGCCCAAGACAAAATAGGTAAAGATAAATATAAGGCAATCGGACTTCTTGGTTTAGCGTTGTTCTTACTATACGTTTTCCCCAAAGCACTCGCTCCTAAATGTAATTTGATATCCCCAAACTAACATTACGTTGTTAATCTTCCACATAATATTTGATTAATGCTTGAGTTCCCTTCTCACCATATCCTTTTTCTAGTAAAGTGTTATACAGCTGTTTTGAAAGTTTAACACCTGGCAAATCTAAATCCATACGCTCTGCTTCTTCAATAGCAATTTTCATATCTTTAATAAAGTGCTTTACATAAAATCCTGGTTCTAAATCGCCTTTAATCATCCGTGGTCCTAAGTTACTTAAAGACCAGGACCCCGCAGCACCGGTAGAAATCGATTGAAGAACCTTATCGATATCTAAACCAGCTTTTAAAGCATAGGCAATCGATTCGCAAACACCAATCATATTTGTAGCAATTAATAATTGGTTGCACATTTTCGTATGCTGCCCTGCCCCAGGTCCCCCTTGGTATACTATATTCGAACCAAATATTTGTAGAATCGGTAATAACTCATCAAAAATTTCTTTATCGCCGCCTACCATAATGGAAAGGGTTCCATTTTGTGCTCCAACGTCGCCGCCAGATACAGGGGCATCTATACTGAAAATCCCCTTTTCTTTCGCCTTCGCATATAAATTTTTGGCTAATGTTGGCTCAGATGTCGTCATATCTACAACAACAGCTCCTTTTTTAGCTGTTTGAAATATACCATCTTGACCGCTATATACTTCTTCCACATCAGAAGGGAAACCAACCATTGTAATAATAATATCTTTTCCATCTGCCGCTTCTTTTGGTGTCGGTGCCCATTTTGCACCTAGTTCCACTAATTCGGCTGTTTTAGATTTCGTACGAGAGTATACCGTCACGTCAAAGTCCGCCTTTAATAAATGCTTTACAATACTCGCTCCCATTACGCCTGTTCCGATAAATGCAATTTTTTTACTATGTAACGTCATATCCATTACTCCTTTTTCAACTGAATTAAAGCAACAATATTTTCCACTTTAATGTAGTTTAGCAAATAATCAAACTTTTGTAGAGGTATCGGGAAAAGAATTAAGGGAATATTTACAAAGGGAAGGAAAATAAAAAAGAGAGCAGAAGACTTATCTTCTGCTCTTAAAGGGGGAAATGAGAATGTTGCTGTGTTCATTTATAATATCTCCACCTATTTCATTCTTTAAACAAATTTCTCCAAAAAAATTTTTGTTTTTTTATTATACGTAATAATAGTCATCATTACTTTTAAAATCTTCATCTTCATATTGATTCATTAATCGATCTAATTCTTTACTTAATTGAATCGTTTTTGGGTTCTGCAGACCATACTCAATCCCAGATTTAATCATCATTTGTCTCTTTTTTTCCAGTTCTTTTAAAAGGTCTTTTCCCAAGAAGACTCCTCCTAAAAAATAAAGATGATTATATTATAAAGTTTTACAATCAAATAAGGGAGGAAATCGGTTGACAAAGTTCGACACTTCCTTAACTTCTAGGCACTTCTAAAAAAGTGAAAATGACATTCCCACCTTGTAATGCTTCCCCTCGAAAATGTTTAAACATTTCATCTTTCACTAATACTTCACGGAACTGTAAAAATTCCTCTTTGGAAATCTCAATACTATTTACTTCCCCAGTTTTTAATTGCTCAATCATTTGTTTATATTTTTCCATAAATACCCATACCACCTTTATAAAATTAAAATAAAATTGATTAATTATTCAAAAATGTATTTACTTTTTTTAGATTTTCATGCAAACTTTCTTAATATTAGTAATAAGGAGATGACTCTTATGAAAATAGCAGAAGTTGGAAATATCGTCGAGTTCAAAGAAGGATTGCAAGGGGTAGTTGAGAAAGTAAACGAAAACTCAGTCATAGTCGACTTAACGATTATGGATAATTTCCATGACCTCGATATGGAAGAAAAGACAGTTGTTAATCACAAGCGATACAAAATATTAAACCATCCAGGTGGTAATTGATGCTAGATCAACATGTCCAATAATTTAATTTCCCTTTTCATTTATTAAAAGATGATAGGGAAATTTTTTTTTGTTAAAATAGGGAAAAGGAGGTCATTACCCAATGAACATATCAAAACAATTTGCTGGACTCCTTCTTTCCTTACTTTTCATTTATGTAATGCTATTTTTCACTTTTAAAGAATCAAATATTTTTTGGTATCTTTATACCTTTACTCTTCTAGTTGGAATGGCCATCGCTATTATTTATGGGAAATTTAAAGACGAGCTCCCAACGTGGAAATATTTATTATTTGGTATTGGATATAGTACTATTTTATACGGTATTATTCGCCTTGGCTATATTACGCTAACGACTTGGAATGGAAATATCGAACAAAATGTTCATACCTTTTTAGAAACTTATGGTCCAAATAATATCTGGCATTATTTATTACTAATTTTTGTTATTGTCGTAGGCGAAGAATTATTTTGGCGTGGGTATGTTCAACAACAAATAAAAAAATGGATCTCACCAAAAATAGCAGTAATTATTACGAGTTTTTTATTTGCGTTATCCTTTAGTTTTAGCGGATTTTCCCCTGGTATTTTAGTAGCTTTATTAAGTGGACTAGTATGGGGAACTCTTTATGAATGGAAAAAAAGTATGCCTCTTATTATTGTTTCCCATGAAGTATTTATTTTATTATTATTTATGATTTTACCTTTCTTCTAAAACCCCGATAGGAAATTTTATTATTTTAAAATAACGAAATGAATTATATATAACAAGTCAAAAGGAGTTGTCTCATACTTAAGATGAGACAACTCCTTTTAATATGACAAATCTTTAATTGATAGTCCTAATTTTTTCAACAGTTCAATTGCCGTATCCTTTTCCTCAGGTGTAAGCACACTTAACAACTCATGTAAATTTTGCTCATGTTCAGGGAAAAGTTGTTGCATAAATTCCGAACCCGCTTCAGTTATATCTGCAAAAGTGACACGACGATCGGAAGGACAAGAAACCCTTTGCAAGTAGCCTCTTTTCTCTAATTTATCAATTACATACGTAATGGAACCACTTGCTAACAAAATTTTATTACCAATTTGTTGAAGGGGTTGACGTCCTTTATGATAAAGTAGCTCTAGAACGGCAAATTCAGTCGGATTTAACCCGTGCTGTTGGAAAAATTGATTCGTCACTTCATTTATGGCTTTATTTGCTCGTGATAAAACTATATACAATTTAAGCGATTGCTTAATTTCATTAGTAGACATGACAAAACATCCTTTTTATCTAGATATAAATGAATTATAGCGATAAAAAGAAAGTTTTGCAAAGCAAGTAACGGGTATTGTTTCTTAAACAACCGGTAATCGATCTAATGATTCTTTCTTTATCCAAACATCGATTAGTTTTTCTTTTTCTGTACAAATGACCTTCTTATCGCAAATTGGTAAAGAAATTTTAAAGGTTGTCCCTACGCCAACGGAACTCTCAATATTAATGGAGCCATGATGCTCTTCAATGACCTTCTTAACTAAAGATAGACCGAGACCAGTACCTGTTGGCTTTGTTGTATAAAATGGTGTAAACAATTGATCAATTTCTCTATCGGTTAAACCTGGACCTTCATCAATAACTAATACATCAATTTCATCATTATTCGTTTCAAGTTTAATAGTAATAGTACCGCCTTCTACCATTACTTCGATAGCATTTTTTACTAAGTTAATAAGCATCTGTTTTAGGCGTGTATGATTACCTTTGATATTCAAATGGTAATAATTATAGCTATCTATTTTTAGCATTATATTGTTTTGCAGTGCAAATGGAATCATTAATTCCACGACATCTTGGACAATTTGAAATACCGAAATTTCTTCGTAATGGACTTGTTTCGGTTTGGATAAATATAATATTTCATTTAAAATTTCATCCATTCTTTGTAATTCGGAATCCACTACATTTAAATAATTTAAATTATCACCGGAAGAGTTTATTTTAATTAATTCGAGAAATCCTTTTAATGAAGTTAGGGGATTACGAATTTCATGGGCAATACTAGCAGCCATTTGTCCAATACTGTCTAGAGTTTCCTGCTGTTCCACTTGTTGCTTCAGTAACATGATTTCTGTTTCATCTGTCATTGTCGTAACGATCATATTCATTTTGTAATTAAATTTACTATCAAGTTTTAAAAAAATTTCTTCTCCATGTTTATTCATTCCTGAAACATGGACGGATGCTCGTCCAGTATTAAGAAGATTAGCGAAGTATTGTAATTTACTATTTTCATAGTCTTCTAATTTCTCAAAAATCATTTCATGCTGCTTATTAATAAGATGATTTTTTCCGCATTGGAAGTATTCAAGTGCCATATCATTTGCATCTAATATATATCCATTTTTATCAGATAAAATAATACCATGGGAAATATCATTAAACATTGAATAAATATCAAGGTTACTTTTTTGATTCAAAAGACTTCTTTTTTCTGTCATTAAAGCAATTCTGGCAAAGACAAGATTTTTTTCTTTATGAAAATATCCAATCAAGCGAATTTCTTTATAACGATTTTCGCCTATTTTTACATTTAAATTACAAAAGCCACCTAATTCGTTTTGAATTTTCGACACAAAATCATTCCAACGAGCCTTTGATAACTCGTCCAATTGTAATTCCTGTCTGCTTGCCGGATCTATATTTAACAGTTGCGCTGCAAAGTCATTAATTGATTCAATTTGACAAGAAGTATTTAAAATAAGCACAGGATCATTAACGGTTTTAAACAATTTCCTAAAGATAGGTCTAACAGTTTTCACCATTTTGCATACACCAATCCCTTCCATTTGGAAAAATACTCTCTAGCACGCAATTCATTCATATCTATTCTATTAATTGGAAGTTCTATTTATGACTTCCTTTTTTTAATTTTACAAAATATTCTTAATATATATTTATAACAAATTATTCCATACTTCATTTGGTAATAAAATGGGCAATAACTATCATTTTTATTTAATTGATATTTATAAAATATTAATTTTCAATTTTTATAAATAATTATTTGTTATTAATGTGTAAAAAGTTCTAAGCAAAAATTCCCTATCTTATCAAAATAAAATTAAGAATCCCCCGTTCTTTTTATCCAATTTAATACTGAGTTAAACATCCAAAAGTAAATTTTTTATTTAATAAATATGGAAGAATAATAAATTCACTATTTGTATAGTATTTCCCACAAAAATATTCCATATTCTTCCTTATGAAAATCCCCTTCAATGTATACCAAAAAACAATAAAAAAAGTCTCATAAATCGTATATGAGACTCCCTTTCCAAAAACTTCATTTAGTTTTTCATCATTATGTTCCATAATTCTCCATTATTTTGATCATTTCTTTCGTATCGTTTATGAAATCCGTAAAGACACCATCCACATTATATAATAAAATATCCATCATTAAATCTTGCTCGTTATCATGGAAAAACCATATATATACTTTTAATCCTTCCGAATGCATTCGTTCAACAAATTCTTTATTAATTTGATTTGCGTTAGGTGCGATAGCCATGGCGTATTGCTTAATACGACTAACGTCCAAATATGTTACATTATCATTTAATACCGTATACACAAGGGGAATATTTCGATTTAACTCTCTTATTTTTAAAAGGCTTTTTTCAGAAAAGGAACCAATCATCACTTGTTGTTGTAACCCATATTGATTTATTAAATGGATGAGTGGTTCTTCCATCTTCGGCTTGTAATTGACTAGTCTCGTCTCAATATAATAGTTCGTACTATTTCCGAAGTTAGAGAAGATTTCTTCCAAAGTTAAAATTTTTTCCCCATTTTTTAAGCTTAATTTTTTTATCTCCTCTAATGTCTTTTCCGATACGTCTCCCGTCCCATTCGTCGTTCTATCAACAGAGTGATCATGTAATGCTATTAAATGGCCATCTTTTGTCATCCTTAAATCGATTTCAATATAATCAGCTTGCCTTTCTATAGCCACTTTATAAGCTGTTTCAGAATGTTCAGGAGCAACATCATTAGCCCCACGATGAGCAATTATCAAAATTTCATCTTGTGAGTTTGCCAACACAACTATTAAAGAACTGAATGTGATCATAAAAGTTAGGAAAACGATTAATTTCTTCATATGCTTATTTTATCTTAGTTCAATTTATTTCATGCTTACAGTTTGAAATAAGCTATAGAATTTCAAAACAAATTTTAATGGCATACAAATAAGGGGTGAAACAATGTTTCAACATTATTTCACCTCTTTTAAAATAATTTTATCCAATGATTACCCGTTCTTTTGGATAACGGTATGGAGCTTTTTCTGCTTTTCCACCTAACGTATATAAAAATGAAATTAAACCAACTCGACCAATAAACATTAAAATCATGATTACGAATTTCCCTTCCGTCGAAAGATGTTCCGTTATTCCGAGGGACATACCTGACGTACCGAAGGCGGAAGTAATTTCAAATATAATTTGGGTTGTTGATGCAGCTGGTTCTGTTATTAACAAAATCATCGTTGCAATCATCACCATAAAGAACGCTAAAATAATCACAGCATATGAACGGAATATATCTATTAAATAAATTTCACGTCCAAATAACTGTATCTCTGTACGTCCGTTTGCAAAATTAATTAAAAATAAAATCGCCAATGCAAAAGTTGTTGTTCGGATTCCTCCACCGACTGAACTAGGAGAAGATCCGATGAACATTAAAAAACTTAAGAAAATATCTGTCGCCTCACTAAACTGAGTAATATCAAATGTAGTTAATCCTCCAGATCTAGTTGAAATCGAATGAAACATAGCAGTAAATAATTTTTCATGCCATGGCATTCCTCTAAAGGATTGGAAAGATTCGATTATTAATATGATGATCGAGCCTGCAACAAATAAAATTCCATAAGTTAATGTTGTTATTTTTGTAAATAAACTAAATCGGAAAGTTGGATCTTTACGAAACAAAAAGTTTTTCAGTTCAATTAAAACTGGAAATCCAATGGCTCCAAGTACAATGAGAATCATCGTAATAAATTGAACAAAATAATCCGAATGGAACGGTCTTAAACTATCTCCCGTTATATCAAATCCACCGTTTGTTGTTGCAGAAATCGATGCAAACACTCCATGTTTAAACGCTTCACCCCACGTATCAAAATATTGGTGATAATGAATCGATAAAATAAGTGCACCAATAGCTTCAATGATGAAAAGAATTTTTACGATTTCTTTTAATAATTGAACAACACCCGATAAATTGTACTGATTGTAATCAATCATGATTAATTGTCTTTCGCGCATTCCAATTCTTTTACCTGTAATAATCCATAAAAAAGTACCTAGCGACATAATACCAATGGCCCCAAGTTGGAGAATGATTAATAATACGAACATTCCAAAATGAGTGAAAGTCGATGATATATCAAATACGGTTAAACCTGTTACACTTACTGCACTAACCGCTGTAAATAAAGTATCAACAAGGGATATTTCAACATTGTCTTGGTATACTGCAGGTATTCTTAATAATAAGAAAGAAGTTGCAATCGCAATAAAATAATAAGTTACAAGTAGTTGAAATGGTGTGATAATTCTAGTCTTTTTTGTATATCGGACCACCTGATTCGCCTCTTTATTCATTTAGTTCTAGTTACACCAGTATAATGAATATCTCCTTAAAAGGAAAGAGGGACAGTCATGACCGCCCCTCTCATTTCTTCTATTCACCTGTAGCATGTTTTTTCTTTTTCGCAACACTTGTAAACCAACCACCGAGAGCAATAGTGAGCAATACACCCCAGAATATAATTTCCCAAGTAGCTGAATGTGGGAAGTCATGTGGAAGAACACCAACTTTATCATGGGATAAAGTTAACACAACTAATTTCACACCTACCCAACCTACGATTAAAAAGGCTGCTGTTTCTAGATCTGGATAATCGTTTAAAATTTTAACGAACCATTGAGCTGCAAATCGCATTAAAATCATCCCGATAATACCACCGAAGAACATGACAGCGAACTGTCCAGCGTTGATTCCTCCAATATGGAAATCCCCAACCTCTGGTAATGTAACGGCAATGGCAACGGCAGCAAGCATTGAATCTACTGCAAAGGCGATGTCTGCAAATTCAACTTTAGCCACTGTAGCCCAAAAGCCTTTGCCTTTTTGAGATTTCTCTTCTGCTTCTTCCTCTTCTTCTTCCTTTTTAAATTTCTGCTCATATATATTTTTAATTGAAATGAATAATAAGTAAAGGGCACCTACTGCTTGAATTTGCCAATAATTTACCAATACTGTGATTAAGAATAAAGCAACGAAACGGAAAATAAATGCACCTAACAATCCATAAAATAATGCTTTCTTCTGTTGGTCTTTTGGTAAATGTTTAACCATTACAGCCATAACAACTGCATTATCTGCGGCTAATAAACCTTCTAATACAATTAAAACTACTAATACCCAAGCATACTCTAAAAATATTTCCACAAAACTTCCTCCTTATACCTTTTGTATACCCATAAAGTCGGTATTTTAAAAATAGAAAAACATAATACTCACTTTGTAGCTGAAAATCAATTACTGTTTATTTGATTTTACATTCCATTAGCAATTGTCATAATACTACTGATTTTCCGCACCTTTATTTGACAAAAGAAAAGACCTCTGCCTCATAAAGGCAAAGGTCTTGCTAAGCAATTTGAATGTCTTCAAAATAAATTATTTTGAAAACGAAAAAATCAATGCTATTACATCCGATGGTTATAAAACCATGTAATGACGAATGTAAAGTAAGTATTCGAAATACTTATAGCTACTCCCCTTTGACATAGTCAAATGGATATTCAGTTTTCTACTGAATTTATTATAGCACAGTACCTTTTAAATGCAATGAAATAATTGCCTCTTTTTCCTATTACAGTAAACTATACAGTTTAATATTTTCATTTTTATCGGAAAACCAACGCATCGCAAATTCATTTTCGAATAAAAAGACATAATTATCAAAGCGATCTTTTACAAGCATCGAACGGGACGATGACATTGATTCTTTGACATCTTCCTCATTTTCAATCCAACGAGCAATTTTTGAACCGATTGGTTGCATTTGTACTTCCACGTTATATTCATTTTTCATACGATGCTCGAATACTTCAAATTGTAGTTGACCTACTGCACCTAGAATAACTTCTTCCGTATGAAGAGTTTTATAATATTGTATTGCACCTTCTTGAACTAATTGTAAAATCCCTTTATGGAATTGTTTTGATTTCATCACATTTTTTGCAGTAACACGAACGAAAATTTCCGGTGTGAATTGAGGTAATTTTTCAAATTGGAAAGATTTCTTCCCACCTACTACCGTATCTCCTATTTGATACGTACCTGTATCATAAAGACCGATGATATCACCCGCAACCGCTTCATCAACCGTTTCTCGATCATCGGCTAAAAATTGCGTGGATTGGGATACTTTAAAAGTTTTATTTGTTCGAGATAAAGTAATATTCATTCCACGTTCAAATTTCCCTGACACTATCCGAACAAAGGCAATACGGTCACGGTGAGCTGGGTTCATATTCGCTTGAATTTTGAAAATGAAACCTGAGAATTCGTTATGTTCAACAGGATCAATAAATTGTTCATCTTCTGTTAGGCGAGGCTGTGGTGCAGGTGCAAATTTTAAATACGTTTCTAGGAACGTTTGAACACCAAAATTCGTTAAAGCAGAACCGAAAAATACAGGTGTTAATTCTCCTCGACGAATTTTTTCCTCTGAGAAGTCATTTCCTGCTTCGTTTAACAGTAAAATGTCATCCATTGCTTGCGTATAATAAGAAGTCACTTTCATTGGGTGATCGACTGCTAATTCACCATCTTCATTAATCGGTAAGAAACGATCGGATTCATCAGTACGAAATTGTTCGATACGCTGATTATAGCGATCGTAAATTCCTAGAAACTCTTTCCCCATACCAATTGGCCAATTCATTGGATAGGCATTGATTCCTAAAACTTCTTCTAATTCTTCAATTAGCTCAAGGGGTTCCTTCCCTTGACGATCCAATTTATTAATAAAAGTGAAAATAGGAATTCCGCGCATACGACAAACTTTAAAAAGTTTTAATGTTTGCGCTTCAATCCCTTTTGCAGCATCAATTACCATTACCGCACTGTCTACCGCCATTAATGTCCGATACGTATCCTCAGAGAAATCTTGGTGACCAGGAGTATCTAAAATATTGACACGAAAACCTTGATAATCGAATTGCATAACGGAAGATGTAACGGAAATTCCCCGTTGTTTTTCGATTTCCATCCAATCTGAAGTGGCAAATTTACCTGTTTTTTTCCCTTTTACAGTACCTGCATCTCGAATGGCACCACCGAATAATAACAATTTTTCTGTAATCGTCGTTTTACCAGCATCCGGGTGAGAGATAATGGCAAAGGTACGACGAGATAATATATCTTGTTCTATTTTTGAAGTCATTTTTTCCGTCTCCTTTTTTCATACCTCTCCTATAATAAAAGAATTTATGCTTGTTGCACAACATTTTTATTATTCCAATGTATGTACAAAATAAATTTATTTATAGTATGGCAATAAAATGGAATTGGCTGCCCTTTAGCATATTAGCCAATAGGACAGCCTCTTAAAAATCATATCATTAAAATAAATCGATTAAACAAATTTTAAGCGTCCTGCTTCAATGGCAATTTCTGCATCACTATGGGGATATTTCGTATTCCCTATTATTTGATAATCTTCATGCCCTTTACCGGCAAAAATAATGATATCTCCAGGTTCTGCAACTGATACTGCATGACGAACCGCTTCTGCCCGATCTCCGATACATGCATAATTTTCATGTTGCATACCTTTAGCTAAATCACTTGTAATGCTATCATACTCTTCATAGCGGGGATCATCTGTTGTCAAGACAACATAGTCAGCTATCGATGCCTTCTCCGCCATTGCGGGACGTTTCGATTTATCTCGATTCCCACCTGTTCCAACTAAAAAGATTAATTTATTTTCCGGTTTTTTATATGGTAATGCAGCTTTAATTGCCTTTTCAATTGCATCTGGAGTATGGGCATAATCAATAAAGATTTGTAAAGGAAGATCGGTTTTCACTCTTTCCATGCGACCTCTAACTGGAGCTAAATCTTCAATTTGTTCGATAATTGCTTCCATCGAGAAACCTCTAGCATAAAAGACAGCTGTAGCAGCTAGTAAATTATAAACATTAAATTCACCAAGTAAGTGCGTAGTAACTGGGAATTTACCTTCCGGCGTAATCATATCAAAGGTTGTAATTCCATCTTCGTAGTTACAGTTTTCTGCACGGAAAATCGCATCATTTTTCAAACCATACGTCCATACTGGATAGGATGTCATCTGTTCATATTTTTCAGACCATGGATCATCTGCATTTAAAACGACATGTTTGTTTTTAGTAAAATCTTGTCCTAATTGGGAGAATAATAACCCTTTCGCATGTCCATACTCTTCCATCGTTCCGTGGAAATCGAGATGGTCATGGGTCAAGTTTGTAAACACGGCTATATCATAATCAACACCTGCTAATCTTCCTAAAGCTAAACCATGGGATGAAACTTCCATGACCATTGCACGACAGCCTTCCATTTTTGCACGGAAAATCATTTGCTGTGTACTTAAAACGTCATTCGTTGTATTAGCAGTTTCATATAAAACACCATTTAGCTCAAATCCAATTGTTCCTGATAAGGCGGATTTTTCCCCCATTCCGACAAGCATATGATGGATAATGCCAGAAACACTCGTTTTCCCATTGGTCCCTGTAACACCAATCATTGTAATATCGTTAGAAGGATAATCAAAAAACTTAGCAGCAAGTAAACCAAGGGCACGATTTGTATTTTTTACGATGACTTGAGCCACTTCTCCTTCGATTGGTAATTCCCGTTCCGCTACAACAACGGTAGCGCCAGCATCCACCGCTTTTTGTGCAAAATGATGGCCATCTACTGTATCACCTTTTATACAAATAAACATACTTTTTGGTTGAACACTTCTTGAATCGATTGAAATATCTTTGATTCTGTTTGGTAACTGACCAATAATTTTCTTTAATGGAATCACATTTAATAGTTCTTCTGTATACATAATTAATCCTCCGAATCCATTGGTGAAGTTACATAGGTAAATAATAGTTCCGCTGTGGCTTTTAATGAATCCACATGAGTACGTTCATAAGCGTGGGAAGCTTCTATTCCTGGGCCAAACAGGGCGTGCTTCACATCGTAACCTGCTCGAATAGCAGCTGATGCATCTGAGCCATAATAAGGGTAAATATCTAGCTTATATGGAATTTCATTCGTTTTTGCTAAGTTCACTAGATAGTGAGTTAACTCATAATGATATGGTCCGCTCGAATCCTTTGCGCAAATGGATACCGTATATTCATCTGAACTTTGTCCATCTCCAATTGCCCCCATATCTACGGCAATATATTCAACCACTTGTTCTGGAACGTTCGAGTTCCCACCATAACCTATTTCTTCATTGTTGGAAATATAAAAATGAGTTGTATAAGGCAATACAATCTTCTCTTCTTTAATAAACTTCACTAATTGTAATAGAAGGGTTGTGCTTGCTTTATCATCTAAATGTCGGGATTTAATAAAACCTGACTCTGTTGTTTCAAATCGAGGATCAAAGGATACGAAATCTCCAACTTCAATCCCGATTTTCCGTACATCATCCGCATTAAAACATTTTTCATCAATGCGAACTTCAATATGGTTGTCATCCCGTTTTAAATCACCAGCTTCTTTATATACGTGGACCGTTGTTTCATGCATCAAAATCGTTCCCCGTATTTTTTTACCGTCTGCCGTATGAATTGTACAATATTCACCTTCTACAGCATTCCAACGAAAACCACCGATCATCGTCAGCTTTAAACGTCCATTAGCCTTTACTTCTTTTACCATAGCACCTAACGTGTCCGTATGGGCAGTTAAGAGTCTGTGGGAAGAATCATTTTGTCCTTTGATTGTAGCAATGATAGCTCCTTTATTTGTCTGTTTATATTCGATGCCTAGGTCATGCAAATAAGATCCTATAAATTGCATAATTGTTTTTGTATAGCCTGAAGGACTTGGAATATTTACTAATTGACCTAATAAATTAATTGTATTTTTTTCATTAAATACATTTTTCATCTAAAATCCCCCAATCTTTAGTCAGTATAATTTAATTGAATAAAGTTAATGATAACAAAATTCGTCAATAATCGACACCCAGTAATTTTATGTATTTTCATTCATAGCCTTTTGGAAAGGGAGTAATGAATCGTTGTATCCCTCATTATATCACTAGTACAGTAAAGCATTAATAGGAAATACATCGAGAAACCCATTCATTTTGAATTTCTCGATGATTTTTGTTATTTCAACATTGTTCGTACAAGTTTTACTTTTTGTTTATACGGTGGGAATAATAAATTATTGGAAAATCTTGAAGATCTCTTCATGATGGATTTTGGATGAGTAAAGTTTTCAAAACTAGCCTTTCCATGATAAGCATTCACACCCGATGGACCGACACCACCAAAAGGTAAATAAGGATTTCCTACATGGGTAACGGTATCATTAATACATCCTCCCCCAAAAGGTAATTCTTGTAGGAAATAACTAATCGCTTTTTCATGTTCTGAGAAGAAATAGGCTGCTAACGGTTTAGGTAATTTTTGTATTTCATAAATTGCCATTTTTAAACTATCATACTTCATAACGGGCAAGATAGGACCGAAAATTTCATCTTCCATAATTGGATTGGACCACGTAACATTTTCAAGTATCGTCGGTTCAATATAAAGATCGCTTTCATCGGTACTACCACCAAAAGTAATATATTCTTTTTCTGCTTCAATTAACCGTTTTAAACGCTTGAATTGGCGCTCGTTAATGACACGACCATAGTCCGGACTCAGTTGTGGATTTTTCCCATAAAATTGTTCAATTGTTTTTCTGATTGCTTTCATAAATTTTTCATAAACGGAGGAATGGACAAATAAATAATCAGGGGCTACACAAGTTTGTCCTGTATTATTAAATTTCCCCCAAACAATCCTTTTCGCTGCAACCTCAATATTTGCTGTTTGATCGACAATGGCTGGACTTTTCCCTCCGAGTTCCAATGTAATTGGAGTTAACTTTTCAGCCGCTGCTCGCATAACAACTTTCCCTACTGCCACACTACCGGTAAAGAAAATATAATCAAAGGAAGCATGAATCAATGCTGTTACTTCTTCCTTCTCGCCTTCCACTACTCGAACATAAGATGTATCGAAGGTTTCTTCAATTATTTTTTTAATTATTTTTGTCGTATGAACGGAAGATTCGGAAGGTTTTACAATCGCTGTATTACCACCAATAATAGCTCCAATCAACGGTTCCATAACAAGTTGGAATGGGTAATTAAATGGCCCGATAATTAATACAACTCCATAAGGTTCTCGCACTATAAAGCTTTTGGCAGGTTGAAAATGGACAGGCGTTTTTACTTGTACAGGTTTTGCCCATTCATCGATATTTTTCATTAAATAATTAATGCTATCAAGGACGATTCCAATTTCATTCGAATACGCTTCAAATTCACTTTTATGCAAATCCAAATTTAACGCTTTTAAAATTTCTTTTTCATATTGTTTTATTTTCTCTTTTAGTTTTAATAATTGTTTTTTTCGGAACTCAATATTTTTTGTATGCCCGGTTAAATAAAATTTTTTTTGCTCTTCAATCATGATTTCAACGTCTTTTTCAGTATATCGTGCCATTTGTAACCCTTCTTTCAATACATAATTTTCTTTATATCGTCAATAATAATTATGTACAATTTACTACAATTTGTCGTCTAAATCCTTCTAATAAGGGTAGAAAAGGATAAAACGATAAAACTGAAGGGGGCAATTTTATATGATTTCGACTGATACTTGGTGGGAGAAAATTTTTTCAGGACCATTATCTATTGGATTAAATGAAGAAAAAGTGCATCAGTTAGAGGACGAATCTTTTTTATTCTTGAAAGAAGAACAATTGCCACAAGAAAATGAACAACAGAATGATTTTTAGAAAAGGGAAAATGAAGTTTTCCTTTATCGAATCCGTTTTACGGATAAATTGAATATTGAATAGCTTATAAAAAGGGTGACTTTTCAATGAAAAGTCACCCTAAAAAATGTTTTTAACTTACTGTTCCACTACTTCTGGATGGAATCCATCTTGTTGTAAATAATTTTCTTCTTCCCAAATGTTGATTTTATTCGATTTAGCTATTTCTTCAATTTCTTTAAATTGTTCTTCCAACGTATTGTTAGGCTTATCGATATATCGAACAGCCGCATATCCTTCACGTAATAACAATTCTTGTAAAAGAACATCATCTATAAATACATAGGCTAACAATCGGCCATAATGATCTGTTTTATTTCCAACATCAGAAAGCACTTCAATTTCCGAAGCATTTTCTAGTAATTTTTGTGTATAATCCTTTGCACTCTCTGCAAAAGGCATCGGATTATTTTCTTCATAATTCATTTCCGGTGTATCGACCATTAATAAACGAACGCGCTTTTCTTTTCCATTTACCTTTAAACGGAAAGTATCGCCGTCATTCGTTGACACATATTCCGCTTTTACTAATTCATTACCCGTTGCTTTCTTTGCATATTGCGGAGTAATTAAATAGTCAGTATCTTTTTCAACTGTATTTTCTTTTGATGCTGTATTACTAAAAATGAAATAAAGGGCTACTGCAATAATAATTGTGCCACTTGTTATTAATGTTTTTACATCTACAATACTCATGTTGCTACCTCATCTATTTTTACATTTCTATTATTATACCAAAAAAACAACTCTGATTAGTAGGGGCATCTCGTGAGTTTGCATACATCATCCCAACTTTCTCTTTTTACTACAAAAAATTCCATTAAAAGATAATTTTTGATTATTAACCTCTATCATGGAACCTGTCTTATTAAAAAACCCCGTAAAAGTTAGTTTCTGTCTAACATTTACGGGGGTTCAGAGATATTTAGTAGCTTATTAAAAACTTATTTTTTTAAATATCTTTTTCTTTTAACAAAACCAAACAATGCTGCTCCAATCATGAGTAAGCCAATGAATGTTACAAGATAATTTGTTTGTTTTTCACCTGTTTGATTTTTTCAACTTAAATTTTTTACGTCAATTCATCGCCAACTTTTTCTCTCTGTCCTTCAATTGCATCGTCTTCGGCATTAAATACGGCTTTCGTACTCTTTAACTTTCCAGCACTTGAACATACTCTGTTTCAGTTAGATCCGTTTCAATTGGCTCTGTTGTTTAATCTGGGTCATAGCACGTTGCGGTATTTTAAAACGTTGAGTTTAACACGCTTTCAAGTACTTTCACTGTCACTGGTTCTTCGAATCTAAATTGATTATTAATAGAATAATTATTCTAATCCCTTTGAAACCTAATTTGAATATGATAATTATTCTCCTATGACTTCTTTAAGATTACTTCAAAATAGTATATATATTTCTTTATTAATAAAAATTCGACAAATAGTATTACTATATAACTATTTAAACTAATATTCCAATATATTCAATTACCTATAAATGGTATAAATAGGATGTAATTTACAATTATTGAAAGGAGATTTATAAATGAAATCAAGATTATCATTTTTTTTAGTAATGGTTGTTTTTATGTTAGCATTTTGGATAAAAACAGACATATCAAAAGCTTATGCTAGTGAAACTTCTAATTCTATTATCATCAAATCAGAAGATAGAACAGAAGAGTTGCTAACTAATAGGTTTGAAAATTTAATTACTCCAAACGCAGAATTATTAAAACACTGGGTAGTAAGAGTAAAATTTTTCGCACCCTACACTTCTCCTAATGGAGCTCCAAAGCTTGCATGGCATGAAGAAATTATCAATAGTACGCCAATGGCTGGATACTTGAGTTTAGTTGGTAAAACACCAGGTGGTCCAAATTATTATCAATACGAGGGATATTTATATAATAAAAAATACCCGATACCTCAACTAAGAATTGTAGAAGAAGATAAATAGAAATTAAAAGGAGCATTCCTGTTAGAAGGATTTTCGAGGACTTGAACAAAAAAGAGCCCTCTTGGTATGATACGGGGTGTCAA
>NZ_JBIQFG010000019.1:0-57819 GCF_045369345.1 Ureibacillus sp. 179-F W5.1 NHS
ATGATTTCTGTTAGATAGGCCTGAGCTTCTTCTAAACTTGTAAACGTATCTCGATGGGCAAATGCTTTCCGACGGATTAGCTTTTGAAAGGGGAGATTTTAATAATGAAGGGGAAAATTTATAACGAAAAAACAGGAAAGTGGATTTCTGGTGGTGCAGCTCAACTGCATATAATTAAAAAAGTGGTGGATGGGAAAATTTTATTGGAAGAATAGTTACAAATGTTGCTGCAGCAACAGCTAAAGCAACAGTCAAAGAAGCATTCAAAGAAATAGATTCAAGAGAAGTCAGAAAAAGTAAGCCTAGATTAAAACGAGTAAAGTAGATTTTAATTTATGGTAGTAAGAAGAATTAAATTTGATATCAAATAAGTCCCCAAATGGTAGCTTAGGAACGGTTAGATAGCGACAGACACGATTAAATATGATTGTGATATATTTTGGCTAGTATTTGGAAAATAACAAGTCTAGGGGGAAAAGAAAACGAATGGTTAGATGTACAGCTCCAGTAAGAGGGCATAATTCAGCAAGTGCTGCAGCAAATTGTCCAGCATGTAGTAGTAGAGGCGGTTATGGTAGGTATTCTTCTCCATCTTATTCTTCTCCGTCATATTATGATACGAGAAGTACAAATAGTGGGGGTTCAGGTGGGAGTTCGAGTCGTAGTTCTAAACCGAGATGGTCAAAATCTACTTCTTCTGTAATTTACACTTCAGCAGAAATTAGAACTCTTACACCAATTCGTAACAAAGTTGAGGAAATAACTGTTGCTAAGCCAGATTTAAGAGATGTTTTTCTTTGTCATGCTTGGGACGATAGGAAAGAATCGGCTAAAGATTTACATGATTTACTTGAGTCTTTAGGTGTATCAGTATGGTTTAGTGAAAAAGATGTCTTGCTAGGTGCGCCATTATTACGAGCTATTGATAAAGGGCTTGCAGCTTCAAAAGTTGGAATCGTATTAGTAACTCCATCATTCCTAAATCGTTTAACAAAAGAGGGTATTGCAGATAAGGAACTGTCTGTATTACTTGCTACAGACCGTTTAATTCCAATTGTTCATGGTACAACTTATGATGCACTTCGAGATGTAAGTCCTTTATTAGCATCTAGAAGTGGTTTAGATACTGCGGAAGATTCGCTTGAAGATGTAGCTAAGAAACTTTCTGAATTAGTAACTATCTCTGACTAATTAATAAAAGGTATCCAGAATTGGCAGCTATCTCATTGATTAAATAAAAGAGTAGTTTTACGCTTCATTCAAGTGCATACAAAAAAAGTTCCCAAATGAAAGTTTGGGGCCACATTAAAAATGCACGAACGTTGTTAAATCAACGTTTCGTGCATTTTTGTATGAACATTGGTTATGCAGCATTTTATACAGATGAGGAAAACCGTTGATGGAACGGTGTTTATACTTGCTGGGCTTGTTCTTTAATTTGCATAAAAACTTGTATAGCAAATCTCTTATCGTTATAAATCTGCATCTTTTCTAACACTCACCCAGAAAAAATGTTATTCAACAATATGGCCCGATCGTAATATGAGGTTAGCCAGATTTTTCTGGTTGACCTTTTTCGTTTAGGTCTTATTATAACGGTAGTCGGGGTAGAACGTCTGGCCCGTGGGACTTAATCCCGTCAACAAAACTGTTCACCCCCTACTTGTATAAACATGTTTCGAGCTGGTTGGGACAAGGATCCCGTTTAACAAGCGAACCTATGACATTACAAGCAGCTTTAGGGGTTACCGACGAATTTAGTTTTCTTTAGGAGGAGATTTAATTATGAATCCAGTCGTAGGTCTGGATGTTTCAAAAGGAGAAAGTCAGGTGCAAGCCTTTTTAGATAAAGGCAAACCATATCGTAAGAGCTTTAGTATTAAACATACTCTTGAAGGTTTAGATAGTTTATTAGAATTTCTAAGAGATATAGAGAAATTAGCTGATGGTAAGCAACCTTCGGTTATTTTAGAATCTACAGGTCAATATCATATTCCTGTCATTCAATTTTTGGAGGAGCAACAATACGTCTATATTATTGTAAACCCACTTGTCTCTCATCGAGCTAGAAGTACAAATTTACGCAAGGTAAAGACTGATGCCATTGATGCCTATCATCTATGTGAGCTGTATTACAAGGAAGAGTTAGAACCATATAAGAAAAGAGGCATACAACTCTTAAATCTTCGTAATCTCACTAGACAACAAGAAACAGTATCAAGCACAGCTGCACAAACAAAATTACAGCTACAATCCATTTTAGATCAGGTTTTCCCTGAATATAGAGGTGTCTTTGGGAATCTCTATTCAAAAATTTCGTTACAGATTCTATCAATCTTCCCAACCTCCAAAGAGGTTTTAAGTGTTAGCGAATCAGATCTTACTAATAAAATTGCGGAATTATGTACAACCCGTTCAGAAAAATGGGCAAAAGAAAAAGCAATTAAATTGAGAGAAGCTGCATTACGTAATCCATTTCAAAACAACTTGTACCAAAGCCATATCTTTAACCTAAGAATGTTTATTAACATTGTTCTTCAATATCAAGAGCATCTATCAAAGTTAGCAGCAGAAATAGATGCCCTCGCTAAAGAAATTAAAGAATATGAGATAATCCAGTCTATCCCTGGTGTTGGAGAAAAGATTGCGGCAACAATCATCTCTGAAATTGGAGAGATAGAGCGGTTTAATCATCCTAAAAAGCTAGTAGCATTCGCTGGAATAGATCCTAGCGTTTACTCTTCAGGTAGATTTACTGCTTCCATAAATCGCATAACCAAAAGAGGTTCTAGCAGGTTAAGGCAAGCATTGTTTATGGCTGTACAATGCGGTATAAGAGATGCACGCAAGCAAAAAACAAGTGATGAAATACTCCCTAGAAACAAGAAATTAAGAGAGTTCTACGATAAAAAACGCGAAGAAGGAAAACCTTTTAGAGTAGCAATAATTGCTTGTGCTAATAAGCTTTTACATTGGATTTATGCCCTACTAAAAAGGAAAGTAACCTTCCAAAACGAGGATTAAAAAGTATATCTAAGCACATAAAACAAAACCTTCCAATTTTAAAGAGGAAGGCTTATTTGGTGTACCCTTTTTTTAGTATAGCATGTAGGTTTTAATATTTTTATTGAAAAATCTTGACAACTATTAGCTGGTTTTGTTGAGTAACAAAAAAGGACCGCATTATTTCAGCCGTCACTTTTTTCCATACATGCTTTTATTGCAACATGAACATAATTGTCCAAATCTAAAAAACTTCTTCGTTTTTATATATGCACCTTTTATTTCGGATTTTGAAAAAGCTTTAACGATATTGAGTTAAGACTATTTGTTTCTATGAAAAGTATTTTTGAACAACGACCGTCATCCACAATGTTTTGGTTTTTTTATTGGGTCCATTATATTGTTTTTATTCCGTTTATTAAGGGAGAAAATCCATTTTTACTATTCCTGTACAGTAAGTATAATGTTGACTTCCGAATTTCCGCTCCCCTCTAAATTATATTCCGTATCTTCTCCTGTTTGTATTTCCTCAATGGAACTGCATGTTGTCTGGCTAACGCTTCCTTGACCATACTTATCTCTCCGAGTATCATAGGTTGAATGAATGATTTCTCCATCATACTCTAGAACATGCAAAATGGGATCTCCTTCTATTGTATAATGAACGATTCGAACTTCATCTTCTTTCCCTTCTTTCATGTTGCTAAGAAATTGTTCAAATCGCTCGATATTTTGTATTCCATTAGGCTTATTTACTACATCCTCTGGAGAAGAAATAAATTCAGGTATTTTATTTGCACTTTGACAACCTGATATAAATATCAAACTGAATAAAACAAATATTCCATTTCTCCAATTCATACCTATACACCTCTTTTATCATTATTTATTTGTATCTGATAGTCGGTTTAAATAAATTCCAATGTCATTTCTATAACTAGAAGTCTTTGACTAAAAATTCCATAAAAGTTAGAATCTTAAGTATCTTAATTGTTGAAGGAAGGCTCTTTTCTAATGAAAAAAACATGGATTAAGCGTACTGTCCTCGTTACAATTCTAGTTATTATTCTCGTATTTTATTGGAATGAATACCGAACAAAAAAACTCGTAGAGGCGTTTTTTGATACATATCAGCTAAGTGAAGAAATACATGACATTACCATTATTAACTTAAGTGAAGAAGACATATTGAAGGCTTTTACGATAATTGATGAAGAGCATCCCCTTCACCCCACTGTTATAAATTCTATTGAAAAACTAACTGTAAAACGCATACCTGATTATAAAGAGACTTTTTCTTTTTCAGAAGGTTATTCAGTTTTCTTTATTTACAACAATACATCAAACCATATTTATATAAACAAAAACGGTATCGTTTATTTTAACGGCAAGGAATATGAAATCCAAGGAAAGGAAATTGTAAAAGACCTTTTCGAAATACTTGAAAGAGCAGAAAAAAACAAGCCAGATGTAAAATAAATTTAGTTTTCCTCCCCCAGTAACATTACATAACCGTCGGATAAATAAGGACCAATAAAAAAGAGCTAACCCTCCCGGATTAACTCTACTAAACTAATATTTCACAATTATTTTTTTCGTCATTAGACGAATTAACCAACAGTAAATGGCAATTAACACGAAAGTTCCGATTACAGAAAAAGCGAGGGGTAATTCTGTTATTGTTATAAAACTTGGAACTGGTAAACCTAAGCTAATGGATATTAAAATATCCTCAATATAAATTAAAACAAAGGCTAGCACAATTGATACGATACCGAATATACCGAATCGACTAAAGGCCGCGCCAATTAACCAACCCGCTACATAATAAGTGAAAATATTTATTGCGAAAATGAAGATAGCTAGTAGCCAACTAGAGCTAGGGTCTTCATACGGTGTGAAAATGATGGATAAAATTAATTCTGCAATAAGGTGCCCTTCCGTCTCGTTCATCGATCCATCTAGTGGATTCATATTTACCGGAATGTTCAAAAGGTTCACGATGAAAGTTATTACTGCGGAAATAATCGCACCAGCAACTGGAATCGTAATCGCAAGGCCTAACGTGCCAATTAATGTCCCCTTGAAATAATCTTTTCTTGTAACACCATTGCTCACATAATGGGATAGTACGCTCACCGCGGAAATAATCCCAATGACCAGCATAAAAATATTAGAAGCAATGAATAATGAATCGAAATACGTATTTACGCCACCACTCTCTTTAAATAGTGAAGATACGATTTTAACATCGCTCAATATCGATGACATGATTTTCACGAATTGAATAATGAGCATGACCCCCATAAAGCCAAATGCCCATGATCCTTGGACTAAAAACATATCCTTTGCTACTTTAGGATAAATTCGTGGCATCTTATTCTTCCCCCTCTGTTAAATGAATAAATAGGTCTTGTAGTGAGATCGGTCCAACTTCCAAACCATTTTGATGGGCGAGCTTGCGATCTGCATCACTTAATTCCCCATAAACCATAACGGATTTTGTATTCCCTAATTGTTTCGTATTTAATATGTTCATAGATTGCGTAAAGGCATCAACAGCTTCACTTGCCCCTGTAATGGAAGCCCCTTTTGTCACAACCGTTTCATAATCTTCATGGAGTACAAGTTGCCCTTTATTTAAAATCAAAACTTCGTCAAATAAATAATCCATTTCAGATACAAGGTGTGTCGAAAGGATGATGATACGGGGATGCTCAGATTGGTCTTCCAACAACTCTTGATAAAAGATTTCTCTAGTTGGGGCATCCATCCCGTTATAAACTTCATCAAAAATCGTAATCGGTGTACGACTAGCTAAACCTATTACGGCATTGACCGCTGATTGCATTCCCTTAGAAAGCTTACGAATGGGCTTATCAACAGGTAAGTTGAATTTCTTCACTAAGTAATTGGCATATTCCATATCAAAATTTGGTCGATACCGCTGAACATCTCCCAATATTCGTTCCAATTTTTCTGTTTCATCTTGATTGTCTTTATTGAAGATGAAATTCACTTGTTGCATGATTTTCGCATTTTCAAAAGGAACTTCCCCATTTATTTTTAACGTACCATTAGTCGGTTCGCGAAAGGATGCTAGTATGGATAATAGCGATGTTTTACCTGCACCATTTCTCCCGATTAATCCGTATATTTTATTGTCACTTAACTGAAAGCTTACATCTTTTAACGCATAATGGTTTCCAAATTGGAGAGAAAGATTTTTTACATCAATTTGTATGGTCATTCCCCATCACTTCCTTTACATTTTTTAATTAAATCAAATAGTTCCTGATCGCTTATGCCTAACTTATTCGCTTCTTGAACGAGACCTACAACAAAATTATCTAAAAAAGCATCTTTTCTTTTTTGGATGAGTTTTTCTCTTGCACCTTCTGCTACGAACATGCCGATTCCTCTCTTTTTAAATAAAATGCCTTCTTCCACTAGTTGATTAACCCCTTTCGATACCGTTGCATGATTGATTTTATAAAAACTTACAAGCTGGTTTGTAGAAGGTGCTTGCTCTCCTTCTTTCAGTTGTTCGTCCACGATTTGATCTTCAATTTTTTCACGTATTTGTACATAAATTGGTTTATCTTGATCTAATAAACTGCCCAATCTTATCACCACTTTTCATTTTTAATTCCGACATTTTAATATCATTTCAAACCCTTTCATGGACACCTTAAGCTTTATGGTTATATACTTATGTGTATAATCATATCAGCATACCACTTTTCTGTCAATAAAAAATGCTAAGGAAATTTTCTGTTTCCTTAGCATTTTATCGATTTCGTTTAATAGGATGGTAAATAACCTTTTCTATTTATGAATTTTAAAGATTGAGACAGATTCATTTAATTTTTCAGCTAAGTTTGCTAATGACTGGGATGTTGCTGCTGTTTGTTCACTTGCTGCAGCGGCTTCTTCACTTGTCGCTGCAATACTCTCTACCGCTTGCATTACACTAGCTGATTGGGAAGATTGTTGAGCACTTGCTGATGCTATACTCTCAATCGCCTTCATAACATGGTTAGATTGTGTAGATTGTTGAACACTTGCAGAAGCAATTTCCATTGTCTTTTCGTTTGCTTTAGCCATCATCTCTGTAATTTCATTAAAGGCTTGTCCAGTACGTTTTGTTGATTTGACTCCCTCAACTACAGCATGCACACTTTGAGACGTGTTGTTTTGAATCCCTTTAATAATTGTGGTAATTTCCTTCGTCGCATCGCTAGACTGTTCTGCTAATTTACGAACTTCTTCAGCTACAACGGCAAACCCTTTTCCGTGCTCGCCTGCTCGAGCCGCTTCAATTGCTGCATTTAAGGCTAACAAGTTTGTTTGGCTTGCAATATCATCAATCACCTGAATAATATCGCCAATATGATTTGCCTCTTTTTCAAGCAATGTCATTTGATGGCTAATATCCTCCATGCCTATAATCGATGCTTCCACAACTTTTGTTCCATCGAACGCTACTTTCGATAAATGATCGCTTAAAGTAGCTGTTTCATTCGCATTATTCGCAACCAAATCAATCGCTTTATTCAATTCTCCGAACAATTCTTTTATTGTTTGAGCATCGTATGCTTGACTGTCAGCACCTTTAGCAATCTCTTTAAATAATTCGGTAATTTTTTGAGCATCATTTGCTTGAGTAGACGCACTGCTCGCTACTTCTTCCGTTGTAGCAGAAATTTCTTGTGCAGATGCTGATACATTTTCTGCAGATAAAAGAATTCCTTCAACTGTTGAACGTAAGCTGATGATCATACGATTAATCGAACGAGCTAAGTCGCCAACTTCATCTTTCGTATTGATAGAGATTGTTTTCGTCAAGTCCCCTTGTGAAACATCTGCAACTAAACCGGAGACATCTTTTAAAGGTTTCGAAATAAGTCTAGCTATAACAACGCCTAAACCAATTGCAAATAGAACTGAAAGAATTAGCACAATAATCGTAATGATGGTAGCAGAATTATACAGTTCTTTCGACTCCATATTTGTTGTATCAGCTAAATGAATATTCAAATCAATAAGATCTTTAAGATATCCTTGTACTTTATCTCCCGCTTCCGCAAATTCAGGTGCTTTTTCTAAATAACTTTCAACATCACCAGCATAAGCAAACTCTAACGCTGTATCATAAATGGATAAATAATCGTCGAATGCAGGATAAATTTCGTCAAGAATTGCCTGCTCTTCCGGGGTAATAATGGTATTACTGTACTTCTCTAACTTACTTTCTATTTCTTCAATAGCTTGAACACCTTGTTCATTGATTTCGTCTTTTCTCTCTTGCGTCGTTGATGTAAACATCATGTCACGAATAAGTACTCGCAGTCGTTGGAAATCTGTCTCTGCTCTACCTAAATCGCTAATCGGTATAACCCGCTCGTTATACATAAAACCTATTTTCTCATCCATGCTACTTAAATTGATCAAACTGTAAATTCCTACCGCACCTAAAACGACACTCATGATAATGAATGTACTAATCAATTTAGTAGCTGTTTTTAAGTCTTTAAACCACTTCAAAATGAACCCTCAACTTTCTTTTTCTATTTCTCTGATAACGATGACAGAGTTGTGAATGATAAGGAGTGGAAAGACTTAAAAATAGGTACTTTTTCTTATCTAAACCACTTCGTTCAACCTATTATAAACGTTGGATTCGATATAAAAAAGGACCTTTTTTAGGTATTATTTTAGGTATAAAATACTATAGACCTTGATTCTCTTCACAAACCTTCATGTATTTTTTAATTTTCTCCCTCTTCTTATTTCCAAAAGCAAACCTAACTTAATTTGGGAAGAACTCCATCGGCTCTTTGCAATGAACGTAACCATTTTTCTGATAAAAGTGAATGGCTTCATCACTTGGCCATACAATAACAAATTCATACTCATTTTCTTTCACCCAGTTATTTATTGACCTTAGCAAGTTACTTCCTACTCCCTTATTTCTATACTCGGGAATGGTATAAACATTTGTCATATACGCAAATGGACGGGTTACTCTACCTGGTCTTGGTACTTTTTGAATTACCTCTATGTATATATGGGATGCCACTTTTCCATTTTCCTCAGCAATCCAAATAAACCACCTATCCCTTTGAAGGGCAATTTCTAAAAATGCATGACATTCCTTTTCGAAATCCTCGAAAGACGCATTTTTCTTACTTTCATCGTGCTCAATCGTAAAATCCCATCTCATTTTAATTAGTTGATCAATGTCTTTTGTTTCTGCGAGTCTAATAATCATTACATTTCCTCCCCGTTTTGTAGAATTGTTACTCTACTAATCCTTTCAACAAAAAAGAGCATAAATCCTTTGATATATGCTCATCACAGTTTCGTTTTCCATAATAAATAAAATTCCATACAAATGTCCCAGTGTATATGAGATGAATTTAATCCATAAGCTCTTTTAACCGCTTCATTACCGAATGAATCGTCAATCGATGAAAGGAAATAAGAGTTCCCTTAAAGACAACGGAAAAAATACCATATGGCGTTGGGGATAACTCCATTAACTCACCTCTATTTTTCAAATCAATTACGTTTACATCCAATCCTAGTTCATTTGCAGCGGTAATTAGATTTTCTGTTGCTACTTCTACATATGGACATTGAAAAGAACGGAGTATTGTAAGGTCTTGAAATCGTTGTATGCGATTCTCCCAATTAGTAGGAAAGGTAGGTAAAGAAGTGTTATTTTCAAACCGATAGACGAGCAACTCAAATTGATAAGGTGCTGTATCTACCAACTTAAAGTTGTTTTTCAAAAAAATCTCTTTACTTGGTGTCCAAGAAGTTTCCGAGTTTGTTACAACTATGACACCTTTTTTCAAACGACTCTTTGCATCTTGAATGCATTTGTTAATAAGTTTAGCCCCGTGACCTTTACCTGTTTCACTTACCCAAAGACAATGAATAACTAAATAATCATCAGCGTGAACGACTCGAGAAGAAAATTCTGCATCCGTATATTCAATAAACCCTACTTGTTTATTGTTTTTTAGTAATTGAATATACTTCAAACCTTCTTCAAATCGTTTGTTTAGCCATTTATTTTTATTTATGTATCCTTGTGATTTTTTCTTACTTCTAAGACAATAGCTTCCTATACCTTCTAGCATTTCAGTATTGACCTCAATCATTTGAATATTAGCCATTTAATCTCCCTCCTCTTTATAACTATTTCTTCTAACTGTTTCATTTTTCCTTTCATTACAAGAGAACAAAAAATGCCTTGCTGTTTCAAGCAAAGCACCTAGGTTATGATTCATTCTTTAAGTTCATGAATACTGTTTGTTTTAAATAGCTGTACTGTGATTCGTTCGTATCAGCATAGGCTTCCTCTCGGTTCGAGAGAACATCCGTATAAACGATGTCTTCTTCAAATTGTGAAGCTGTAAAATCAAAACGTTCCCCGCTAATTACATTATAAAAGTGCCATCCATCTGGTAGTTTCGTCTTTCTGATTTCCCCGCCTAAAATGTCGTGTACAACTAATGCCGTTACTCCACATTGGCCCTTTGCAGGATTATCCGCGCTCCATTTTGAACTAGATTGTAAAGACCACGATTTTCGCAATGACTTCTTGATGCGTTCTGTTTGGTCGATTATATGACTTTCCATGAAAAAAGCTCCTTTTACTTTTCGCATTTATAAAAACGAATTCTGCTCCATTCTAGCGGAATAATACTTTTTATTTCTCAATCTATTTTTGCTTTTCCTCTAACTCTTTTATTTGTTTTTTTATATTTTTCAATTCCGTCTTTAAAGCCTTCACTTGTTTTGAACTATCAACGCCCATTTGAACTCCGAAGGTTACAAAGAGAAACAAAAGGGCTAATCCAATAAAAGTAATAACATATACTTCCATTACTTGTCACTCCTCTTTGTATAGTGATACCCTTATTACGAAAAGGAAAACTCAGCGATGAAAGCTCTATTCATTCCATTACCTTTCCAATAGTAACCGTCCCCGACTAAGTAAATCGCTAATAATGATAGGACGATATTGAATGAATAGTAGTTCCTAGATGAATTCAAAATTTTTAATAAATATATGTTTTACTTGTACTAGATTTTACCTTTGCATGAAAAATCTTTGTTAAGGCTAACTTGAGTAAAACAAAAAAGTATTTAGAACGAACTTGTTCTAAATACCTTACTTGATTTTAAGGCTTATTTGCCTTCAAGGAAAAATTTTTCGATATCGTCTAACATTAAGTTAGCAGCCTTGACGCCTCCAGCTGTATTCCAAATTTCATCACTTACTTTATGAATGTTCCCTTCTTTAACGGCACTTAAGTTTTTAAATAATGGATCATTCACCCATTCTTCTTCTAGTTTAGAAGCTTCACCATCACCTGTTTCATAAGAGAAGTAGAAAATCATATCTCCATCCATTGCAGGTATACGTTCTTTTGTTACATTTTTTTCCGCAAAATCATCCACATTTTGTGATTCTGGACGGGCAAATCCTAATTGATCTAATATCACACCAGAGAATGTATCTTTATGATAGATTCGAACATCTCCTGCCATAAAGCGTACAATCGATATTTCTTTTTGTAATTGGTCACCTAATTTGCTTTTTAAATCCGCAATACGGTTATCAAAATCGCCAATTACTTTTTTCCCTTCTTCTTCTTTGTTCACAGCTTTAGCGTAAAGCTCAAAGTTTTTCTTCCAATCTCCACGAAGATCTTCAGCAAATACTGTTGGGGCAATCGATTTTAACTGTTCATAAATTTTTTCATGACGCATTTTGTTCCCGATAATTAAATCAGGCTTTAATGATGCAATCGTTTCTAAACTTGGTTCACCTTCCGTACCAACACTCGTGACCCCTTCCATATCCGCTTTAATATGGTCATACCAAGGATCGCCAGTCCAAGACTCTACAGCTCCTACTGGTTTCACGCCTAAAGCTAATAAAGCCTCTGTTCCTTCGTTTGTTAAAATAACCACACGTTCAGGTGTTTTCTTTATTTCCGTTGACTCCATTGCGTGTTCAACTGTATAACTTTCTGTACTTGATGCTTTATCAGATGTACTATCTTCCTTCGAAGTTTCTGCCTTGTTTCCGCACCCACTTAGTACGACAACAAATAGTAAAGCAGTAAAAAATAAAAGTTTACTATGCTTAAAAAAGTTTATCATTTTTCTATCCCCTTTTGAGAATGATTTTCATTTACATTCTGAATACTATTGGATAAAATAATCTCTGTCAATATGTAATTGAAAATGATAATCACTATTATTTTTTCGACCATTTCTCAAATTATAAATAGATACATAGGGAGAAAACGATATGCAACTTCATAGCAAAAATGGAAAAGTAGCTGGATTAGTATTAGGAGTTATTTTACTTCTAATCGTAAATTTTCTAAGCCTAGTTCTTGGCTATACGGATTTAACGTTCCATACAGTAATCGATGCCTTTAGCCATTTTGACGGCTCCAATGAACATATCATTATTCAAGATGTTCGACTACCGAGGGCTTTAATTGGGACAGTTGTAGGGGCAAGTTTGGCGATAGCTGGGGCTTTATTGCAAGCCTTAACTAGAAACCCTCTAGCTTCTCCAGACATTTTAGGATTTAACGCGGGTGCGAGCTTTTTTATTGTCGTTGCACTCATGTTATTTTCTATCTCTTCTTTACAAGCAACAACTTGGATTGCTTTTTTAGGCGCAATGATTGCAGGGCTCTTAGTGTACTTTTTAGGCTCCGTTGGTCGGGACGGCATGACACCTATTAAAATGACCCTTTCCGGGGCCGCCATTGCAGCGCTTTTTGGTTCGTTAACTCAAGGACTACTTGTTATGGATGAATCGGCTTTGGATCAAATGTTATTTTGGATGTCTGGCTCTGTTCAAGGGAGAGAACTAGCCATTTTACTATCCGTACTCCCCTATATCATCATTGGGGTCGTAATCGCTTTAGTGATAGCTTCGAAGATAAATATTTTAACGATGGGCGATGATGTAGCGAAAGGATTAGGACAACGGACAGGATTTGTAAAGTTAGTAACGGGGCTAGCGATTATTTTACTTGCTGGTGGTTCTGTTGCGATTGCTGGTCCCATCGGATTTATCGGTATTGTCGTACCACATATTGTAAGAACGGTTGTAGGAATTGATTATCGTTGGATTATCCCTTACTGCGCAATCGTCGGAGGAATTTTCCTTGTGATAGCGGATATCGGTGCACGATATGTACTGATGCCGGAAGAAGTACCCGTTGGTATTATGACGGCACTCGTCGGTATACCATTCTTTATTTACATTGCAAGAAAAGGTGGAAAGTAACATGAAAAAATATACTTCAGTAAGAGCTTTTCGGGAGAAATTCTCTTTTTTAGTGGATCATAAAGCATTTAAATATAATGTCTCTTTCCTTCTTTTTCTTTGCTTTCTTTTCCTTTTAAGCGCTGGTATGGGAGAGCAATATTTTTCTCCTTGGAAAGTATTCAATATACTTCTAGGGAATAGTGATAGTTTTGAATCGATGGTCGTTGAATCTTTTCGAATGCCAAGAATTTTAATATCCATTTTGGTTGGGATTAGTCTGGCAGTAGCCGGAGCCATTTTACAATCCATTCTTCGAAATCCATTAGCATCACCGGATGTAACGGGCATTACCGGTGGAGCATCAGTCGCGGTCGTGTTATTTTTAGCACTTTTTAGTAACGATAGTAATGTTTTAACGGTAAGTATCCATTGGATGCCCCTTGCCGCCTTTATAGGAGCAACGATTATTGCCTTTCTCCTTTATATCCTTGCATGGAAAAACGGCCTATCCCCTTTCCGTTTAGTACTAATCGGAATTGGTTTATGGGCATTAACAAAAGCGTTAACGAATTTATTTATGATTTTAGGTCCGATTGTTCAGGCAAGTCAGGCGAATGTCTGGATAACCGGCTCCGTTTATGGATCGAATTGGAACAATGTTCAAATTTTAGCGCCCATCACCATTGTCTTATTAATCATTACGTTTATGATGACGAGACATTTAAATATTCAAGAACTTGGAGAAGACATCGCTTTAGGTCTTGGGACAAAAATTGAAAGACAGCGTTTAGGGCTGTTATTACTAAGTACAGCTCTAATTGGAAGTGCTGTGGCCTTTGCAGGAGGTATTGGGTTTGTCGGTTTAATGGCACCCCATATTGCTCGAAAATTAGTCGGTTCATCCTTTGGCAATCTTTTGCCTCTTTCCGCCATAATAGGAGCTATTTTAGTGTTACTTGCTGATACGATTGGTAGAACGCTCTTTTTACCGATTGAAGTTCCCGCTGGCGTATTTACCGCTACGATAGGGGCGCCTTATTTTATCTATCTTTTATATAGACACCGAAATGCTTAAAAAGGAGTAACGATCATGCATGTATTAGAAACGAAAGATTTAACGGTAACTTACGGGGAACAGATTATATTAGACCAATTAAACATTACGATTCCAAATGGTGAAATTACCGTTCTGATTGGAAGTAATGGTTGCGGGAAGTCTACCCTTCTTCGCTCAATGGCTAGATTACTAAAGCCTCAAAGTGGCGCTATTTTGTTAGATGGAGAAGCGATGATGAAGCTGCCTACAAAGGAAGTAGCGAAAAAGTTAGCGATGCTACCCCAAGGACCTGTATCTCCAGAAGGGTTAACGGTCTTACAATTAGTGAAACAAGGACGCTATCCATATCAAAAATGGTACCAACAATGGTCATCAAAGGATGAAGAAATTGTCCGTCATGCCCTACATTCTACAGGGATGACAGAGCTTTCCGATCGTTTAGTGGATTCTTTATCTGGTGGACAAAGACAAAGAGCTTGGATTGCTATGACCCTTGCCCAAGATACAAATACAATTTTATTAGATGAACCGACAACGTATCTCGATTTAACTCATCAAATTGAAGTTTTAGATCTTCTTTTTGAACTGAACGAAAAAGAAAAACGAACGATTGTCATGGTATTACACGACTTAAATTTAGCTTGTCGCTATGCCCATAACATCATTGCGGTAAAAGATAAAGCGGTATTTGCCCAAGGGAAGCCGGAAGAAATCGTAGATCGGGAATTAGTGAAAAGTGTATTTCATTTAGATTGTGAAGTAGTGGCAGATCCTATATTTGGTACCCCTATGTGTGTCCCATATGGGAAAGGTCGACATATGAATGGGGTGAAAAACTCTATTGAACACGTTCTCTCCCGATGAATTAAAAATACTTGAGGAAAAATTTCGTTTCACTTCCTTAACGAATTCGTCCCCTTTATCGATTCAAATAAGTGATTTATTAGATGAAGCACAAATTCATCTTTATTTAACGGCGATCAAAGAAAAAACAAAGGCTGCTAACCTTGGTGTCGCTGCATCCCTTTTTGTAAAACGATATAGTTTTGCAATCCTAGCCGCGCTATATTCAATGAGCGTGTTGAACAAACGAATCAACTTTTCCTTTCAAAACGTTTCCATTCAAACGTTAGATGAATCGGATCCGTTATGGCTGCCTTCAATCAAATTTAACAATATAAAGTTAAGTCCGGCACCACAGGACAGGGAGAATTGGAGAAATGAAATTTTAACGGGCATATTTGCGAACCATATCGAAGTTTTATTTAACCAACTTCATCAGACAACAAAACTATCAAAAATCATCATGTGGGAAAACATATATATATACATTGTTTGGATGTATAAAAACTTGTTAGATGACCATCAATATTCGGCTAGGTATCTCGATATGAAAGAGGATTTTGAATGGATTGCTGCTCGTGGGAAAGGGATTTTATTCGGCAGCTATAAAGATAATCCATTTCTAAAGTTTAAAAGTACGGATGAGGCTCTAAGCAACCTAGAGGGCCCTGCTCAAGATAGAAAAACTTGCTGTTTATCTTATTTAACAGAAAACAAAGGGCACTTTTGCAAAACTTGCCCAATTCGGCTGAAACGAAAATCGTAGTTACTTTTCTTTTTAAAGGCTCAAAATAATAAAATAAGCCCTAGATTATTTTGGTCTAGGGCTTATTTCACTGTAGTTAAATTTCACGAGCTTTCATTTTTTCTAATTCTTTTTGCGTTTTATTGGCAACAATTTTTCTTCCACTAATCCAATATCCAATTAAAAATGCTTCCCCTACAATAATCAGTAAAATGAGTTTCAGAATAGACCAGTCAACCATTCCAGTTGTTTGGATATATAATAAAAATACGAAATAGGCAATCGGTATAATAGAACCTAAATACCTCTCGTTCCTAGTCGATAAAAAATGTTGAACAGCAAATACGAGTACAATGATGCCTAGTCGATACCAGTCATTCATTTGTTTTGTACCTCCTTTTTATATTTCTCAATGATTAATTTTGCATCTTCTAAACTAATCCGATCATCGATGGATAGTTTTTTAATAAAACGAATGAATTCTTCATTTTCCGTACTTTCATTAACTTTAATTTTTTCAATCAATTTATCCAGGCGAATTCTCACCGTCGGATAAGAAACTTCGTAGTATCTTGCAATATCTTTTAAAGAACCTGAATTTAATATGAAATTTTTAATAAATTCAACGTCTTCTTTCTCTAAAGATAATAACCAACTTGGAATATCGTGCTTATCCATCACACCACCCCTTCATCATTATTTAATTTTATTTAAACATTATTTTTAATAAAATTCAAGTTTAGTTTAATATTATTAAAGTTTTAACAAATAAAGGCGTTTATCCTCCTTGAACAAACGCCTATTTATTGCTTATTTAATTAATCTTTGTGCAACTATTTCCTCTTCAATTGCCTTCATCATGGCAAAAGCACCTTCAGATTTGTTCGAGCAAATGACAGTTTGGATGGAGAATGAAGGATAAAAGGCAGAGTGAAAACTTACTCCCGGATCGTATCCCATTATGTGATACTTGAACATTTCATTTCCCTTTTTTTGAATCCAAACACCATAACCGTAATAACTATTTTCATTTACTTGAATGTGAGGTGTAAGTAGTTTACGAGTGTATTCATCCCTTAATAATTGATGATCCATCAGGGCATGCCAGAAATTTGACATATCCTTTACGCTCACAAAGGCCCCTCCATCGGACCCCCCTTTGACTGGTAATGAATAGATATTCGTCTTCCAAGTACCATCTGGAAAATCAATATACCCAAGAGCCGTTTTTTCTGGTAGTGAATCCATTTCAAAATAACCAGCGCCTTTCATATTCGCTCTTTTGAATATATTCTCCTTTACATATTCAGAGAATGGACGCTGGCTTACTTGTTCTACAATAAGCCCCAGTAAGATATATCCTGCGTTGTTATAGTGGAACTTTTCCCCTACTCCCGATTTCATCGATTCATTTTGAAATAGCGGTAAGAAATTTTCCAAATTCCTTATTAAGTACATCGGATTTTTAATCCATAACTCTTCAAAATCTTCCATTACTTCCTCATCAAAATAGTCGGGTATTCCAGCCGTATGGGTTAATAAATGATGAACCGTAATATCTTGATCGAAGTGAATAAAAGAATACTTTAAACATTCCTGCAGCTTCGTTTCAAAGGAAAGTTTTCCTGCCTCCACTAGTTGACAAATCGCGACCGCAGTAAACAGTTTACAGCCCGATGCAATCCCGAATCGAGTATCTGGTTTGTTTTCAATTTGTTCAGAACGACTGGCAAATCCGTAACTTTCCATTGCTAAAATTTCTTCTTCTTTTTTTACTAGAACTGTTCCGGAAAAATGACCGTCTTCCTGAACTTGGTTTAAACGGTTAATGATTGTTGTCATCAAATCTTGGCCTTCCTTCTGTAATGTAGTAACTTCCTTATTGGCAAACACCTAAAGGATTATGATCTGGATCATAGAAAGTAAAAAATTTCGTCGTTCCTTCCCCACCCATTTCATTTACTTTGACGTTCTTTTCAACTAAATATGTGTACATTTCTTCGATATCTTGGGGAATGAAGTTGTAGTATTTTCCTACACCAAATTGATTTTCTGGAAACTTCATTGGCTTGTGGTTAGCAGTTTTAACTAGACAAACAACAGTAGGTGAATGTTCGCTAATCTTCATCACCGCCGCCTCTTCTTCGAGATACACAAGCTCAAAACCTAATATCTCTTTATACCATGCCGCTGAAAATTTCGGATCCTTAACGGGAATAAAAACCCCTTCCATTCCTTTTAAAAGTGATTTCACCATCTATCACCACTCCTTACATTAAGTGATTAAATATAACATTCGGTAAATAATAGATTTGTCCTTTATTGGTTTCGTTTAAATTAGACAAAAAAGACGTTCATCCATTTTGGATAAACGTCTAACTGTCATTTATTTGGATTTATTTATTCTTTTTCCTCTTTTTGCTTTTCAAAACTAAATTCCGCTAACGTCTGGGCATCCATCATGCGAAGAATACCATCTTTAAAATAGGTTAAAACCATTTCCTGTTTGGCTCTGTTACCTGCGGATACACTTTTTCCATCCTTATATACTTCATTGTTTTCGATGAGTAATTGATGTGTTCTGAAATCATATTCCCATGTTCCTAACATTACATTATCTTTACTAGGATATAGTCCTCTACCATATCCTTCATAAGAACCATCAGCATTTAATACAATGGCTACAGACTTGTCGTCATATAACCATTTCCCAATTAATTCTTTCCCATCCTTTGATACATTTAGTGTTACACTATCATGGTCAATACCAGCTAAACTATCCAATTCATCTAAATCTTCGGTTGTAATTGTTCCATCCCCAACCGCTTCTGGATCTAAATCGTTTAGCATCGTTAAACCTTTCATTAAGAAATCATTCATTTCTTCATATTTATCAAGTACGCTACTTACATCTACTTCGTTTACAAGTAATCCTTCTTTTAACTTTTCTAAATACACTAAATAACTATTCGTAGCATCCACAAAGTATTGATGAGTTTCTTTATATTTTTCAGGCACTGTTGCAGTTTGAATTTCCTTTGAAATTTTCATATTCTCAATCGCTGCATTACCCATTTTTAACATTGGATCTTCTATAGTAGAACTATTATTAAACACATCAAGTATCACTTCTTGATTTTTTTTCAAAGTATCGATTTTTCCTGTTATATACTCATTGTATTCACTTTCTTGAAGAGTGACTGGCTCTACTTGAATTTCCTTATTTAACTGTTCTTTTAAATCATTTATTTTTTGCTCTGAATCTTGTGCCTCTGCCGCTTCATTGACACCTTCCTTAACGCCTTCTACAAATTGACTACAACCTGTTAATAAAAACGCCAAACTCGTTAATGCTAAAAATTTTTTCATATTAATTACCCTTCTTTTCAGTTGCTTTAATGCAATAATATTTGTTGGAATTGTATATTATTAACAGTATCTTTATTTATCAAATTAGACCATAAGACTATTTTCATATTTTACTTTTATTCAATTTGAACTACTTTAAATTAAACGAATCTACTCTATAAAAAAATGAGATGACTAGAACTAGTCGAAATCTAAAATAAAAATTTGGTAGTAATCATTTTTTTAGCCACAAAAAACCACCATTTTTTCTACCCGAGAAAATGGTGGTTTGGATTTTGCCCTAGTCTCATTCTTTAATTATTTAATCTCTTATCCTTAGACGAAAACCCAAATAAAAGGAAAATATATGGAAAGGCTAATAAAATTAAATGGAAATATCCGAAATTCCCAAATATCACCGTTTCATTTGCAGCATTGTATTCCAATTCATCTAAATAAACTCCTAATCCATAACTATACCAAATGACGTAAGCATATAAAATTGCAGAAATTCCATATAAGAATTTTCTAAAAGATTTACTTTACTAGATATTAGTAGAATTATGAATAGAATAGGATACAAAATTAATAGGGCTAAAACTAAGTAAAAGATGGAAATTGGTTCAAAATAATGAACATCCATTAGAAAACCTCCTGCATTTGTTATTTAGGATTACAAGCAGCCTTGTAAGTTTCTGCTAAAGATACATCTGGCCGATTTGATGTTAAAGTTCGGCATTTCTAACTCTAAATTTCTTAAAAACTGGCCATTACTCTAGGAAATTTTGAATTTTATTAACTAAAAAATAGCATCGTCTTATTTTTAGAGAACACCTCCCACTCTACTATTCCTTCCAATCAGCCGGGATATCCACTAACACATACTCACTAGTCCACTTTTGCGTTGTTACAATTAGCTTTTTGCCTTGTTTTTCAAAGAAAAGTCCACTTCCATCCTTGTCTGTGAAAGTCCATCCACTTTGACTAACCATTTCTTTAATGATTTCATCAGATTCGGATGTATTTGGAGTGTGTACTATATACCATTCTTGACCATTTTCCTTTGATAAAAAAACGATTGGTTGATCAGAAGTATTTAGTTTCTCTAAAACTTCCCTTTTGCTTATAGTTTCTATTGGTAGCGATGGATAGTAGAGCTTATTGTAAAATACAAGTGCTCCAGCAATAATGATAGCGAATCCAATTGCCACGAATACTTTTTTCATAAAACACCGCCTAATTTTGAATTCTTTCCTCAATTTAAATTGCCCGGCTTAAAATTTCTCCCGGTAACCCGTCTATTTCACAAACTTTTTCCGTTTCAAAACCGAGATTGATTAAAATTTTTCTAGAGGCGATATTATTCGGATCGATAATGGCTTTTAACGTTGTGACGTTTGTTCCTTTGGCAAGTTCCACCAATTGCTTTCCAATAGCCTTCCCATAGCCCTTCCCCCAATGTTCAGGTAATATCATATAGCCGATTTCAGCTTCTTCCTCATTGGTTGGATTCAACGTTAAATGCCCTAGACCAATAAACTTTCCACCCTCGCACACTTTGTAAGTCCCAAAAATATCATATTTTCGATTCCGTTCTAATATTTTTTGAAAGTTCTCCTGGGCTTCAGTGAAAGGAATGGCCCGTTCAGTAATTTGCTCCATCACCTTTTCATCGGAAACTAATTGAAAGTAGTAATCAAAGTCTTCTTCTGCAAATTTTACCCATTCTAAATGATTCATATTTATTCGCCTCGCTTTTCTTTTTTAAAAAAGAATAGAATAACGGACTGACACTTTCTATATTGTATAATAAATACATACATTGTATAATTCTGGGAATTTGACTAAAAGTGAGAGACAAGAAAAAAGAGCCTTTATTGGCTCTTTTATATAAAAATTCGTTTTTATTGTAATGAAGCCCAAGTTATAAAGTCTACCATTGGTTTCGTCATTTTTGGGCCTCCATTTATAACATTTCCATTCTGTAATCTATATGAAGCATTATGAACTCCGACAACTTGATTTGAAGTATTAAGCATTGCGGACCCAGATTGTCCATTAAAAGTGTCAATCGTATAATATGCTAAGTTAGTAGACTCTTGACTAACAGTTCCTGACATTCCCCATTGATTGTATAATCCAGTTTCCTCTATTAAATCTGATGGATAACCATATATTTTAATCGTAGTTCCTGATAGGTTTGTTACTTGTTTATATGGAAGGTATCCTACAATATCACCAGCATCATATGACCCATACTTTTCAAGTTTTAGAATGGCAAAATCGTATTGACTATCTCCTGAGTTTGAATACCCGACTGGATGATAATAATCTTGGATAAAATATGCACCGTATGAGTAATGGTTGTCCTTTAATGCTGGAATTACCACACCGCCTACTGCACTTTCACCTGTATCTAAATCATGCACACAATGAGCATTTGTTAAAACTAAATCCTTACCAATTAAAGTACCTGTACATGCAGCATAAAAATTATCATATTCTAATTCAACGTAAGCTATTTGCTTATGTGGAGTTTTAGTAGTATCTGTAACCTTTGTACGTTGATCTGTACCAATGACTGCAAAAGGAGAAAAGCTATTAGAATCTTTATCTTCATCTATTATTTGACCTGTACCGAAGTTTATCGTAGGTTTATTTGGATCTTTAGGTATTTCTCTTTCTGGTAAAACTTTACCACTTCCAACTTTCCCTCTAGATTCACTAACATTATAACTTTGTACTTGGTTTTGTAAATCCGAATACTTAATAATTTGACCTTTAGAATTAATTAAATCATAGGGGCTATTACTATTTGAAATAGTATTAGCAAAACTTGGACTAACTGTAATAGCGAGAGCCATCAATCCAAATAATACTGCAGAAATAATCCTTCTCATTTCCTAACCTCCTATTGATAGAATTTCCAATTAAATAATACCATTATTTGTATAATCTGTAAATTTATTAATTTTAATTTTCTGAAACTTCTAATTTATTAACTTTGTAAGTAGGAGGATTCGATTCTAGAATTTCACTATACCAAACCTTTACTTTTTGCCCGGTTTGTATATGTTCTAAAAGTGATTCATCTTTAAAACTCAGAAATAGTACCTTATTATAATATTTATCTAATAAAGTATTTAAAGGTAGTTCCATATCATCGTAGTTAAAATTTGTATCTTGAATTAGAATTTTTTTCCCTGACTTTTTATCAAATATTATGATCCCTTCTACACTCGCGTTATCTGTAACAATATCAGGTTCCGGACTACTAGAATTCTCACAACTTACTAAAGTAGGTAAGAAACAGAAGATTAGAAATAAGTATAATATCAATTTTAATTTCATCGCCCTGTCTCCTTTCTAAACTTTTAAAATTTGAATATATTCGGTCATTTTTATTACTTCAATAAAAATTGACTTTCTCCTTCTACAACTTTACTCCCCTACATTTGCACTTTTAATTTCATTACTCAATCATGGGACTCGTTATTTCTTTAAATAAATGATTCCTTCAACTCAAAAAACGTCCAACAAACTTATTTAAGTAATTGTTATTGAAGGGATGGGTAGACTTGATTATGATTAACCGTAGTATTGGTTAATAATGAAGTGATTTTTGAAAATCACTCAGGGGGTCACACGAAATGAAAAGAGTTTATTTAGCTAGTCCTTTTTTTAACGATAAAGAGATCGGTTATTTAGAACAAGTTGAGGAGATTTTAGCAGAGAAACAATTAAAAGTATTCTCTCCAATGAGAAAGTCGGCATCCCCAAACGCTGAAGTGGGTTCACGCCAATGGTCCATTGAAACATTTATGGATGATATTAAACATATTAAGTGGGCTGAAATCGTTGTAGGCATCTATCATGGAAATTATTCCGACAGCGGAACCGCTTGGGAACTCGGATATGCTTATGCTACGGATAAGCCGGTTATTTTAGTTCATGTTGGTGAAAACAGTAACTTGATGGTCCATGAAGGTGCACACGCTAATATTACTTTAGAGGAACTGAAAGAATATGACTTTGATAAATTAGCTAGTTCGTTCTATTCAGGTGAAATGCTCTAAAACAAAAAATGATTGAAAGAGATGTACGATACAACTCTTTCAATCATTTTTCATTATACTTGTTCAGCAGTTACTTCTTCGCCATTTAAAATTAATTTGTAATTGATTTCAGCTTTTAAAGATGCAGACACGGCACAATATTTTTCTTCCCCTAAATGAATGGCGCGCCATACTTTTTTAGGTGTAATGTTACCATCTACTACGAAAGTAAGTGTAGCAGCAGTGAAGGCTGTTGGTAATTCTTCACGACGTACACCATCTACTGTTATTTCTATGTTTTCAATATCATCTAAATGTGGTTTTAAAATCATTGTCACATCTATTCCGATACAACCGGCTAATGAAGCAAGTAACATTTCGGTTGGTGTTGCCGCCTTCCCTTCTCCACCATAGTTGGCTGTCGCATCCATCGTCATGGGATAGCCAGTTGGTCCAACTGCTGTAAAGGCACGTCCACCTTGCCATTTTGCTTTAATTTGCATTTTGTTCATTTCCTTTCATGTTCCAAGTTAAAATTCTGAAACTTGTCGTAAAAACTTTTGTGCTCTTTCTGTTTCTGGGTGTTCAAAAAATTCTACTGGATTAGCATCTTCGACAATGACACCATCCGCCATAAATAAAATCCGATCTGCTACCTCTTTTGCGAACTTCATTTCATGGGTTACGATAACCATTGTCATCCCATCTTCCGCCAAATCCCTCATTACTTTTAATACTTCTCCTACTAGCTCTGGATCTAGCGCCGATGTTGGTTCATCAAATAACATTAACTTTGGCTCCATTGCAAGGGCTCGTGCGATAGCAACCCGTTGTTGTTGACCACCTGAAAGCTGAGAAGGATAGGATTCCTCTTTCTCGGCAAGACCGACTTTTAAAAGTAAGTCGGAAGCAATGACATAGGCTTGCTCTTTATTCATTTTTTTCACAACGAGCAGTGCTTCCATGACATTTTCCACAACAGTTTTATGTGGGTATAAGTTAAATTGTTGAAATACCATCCCTGTTTCTTGGCGGATGGCGTGTATTTCTTTTTGTAAAACTTTTCTTTGCGCTTGTGGGTCAATGACATGTCCATTCACTTTGACTGTGCCGCCCGTTATCGCCTCTAACCCATTCATACATCTTAAAAACGTACTTTTTCCAGAACCACTAGGACCAATTACTGCTACGACTTGTTTTGCGGGAATCGTTAATGAAATGTCCTTTAATACTTCGTTTTTTCCGAAGTTTTTTTGTAGATGTTTAATCTCAATCATGCGTTGCGCCCCCTTTAGTAAACAGACAACCGTTTTTCAATTTTATGCAATATAAACGTAAAGAACGTACTCATTATCCAATACATGACAGCAATTGCTAAATAAAATGGCATATACACATAATATTGAGATACTAACAGTTGGGCAGAACGCATTAATTCTGTCACTGCAATGACTGAAACGAGTGATGTTTCCTTTAACATCCCGACAAAGGTATTTCCTAATGGTGGAATTGCATAACGTACAGCTTGTGGAATTACGATACGGCGCATTGCTTGACGTTCGGTCATCCCCGTTGCAATCGCTGCTTCTGTTTGACCTTTTGGTACGGATTCAATCGCACCACGGAAGGCTTCCGAAACATAAGCACCAATATTAATACTTAAAGCGATACATGCAGCTGTTAATGGTCCAAATTCAATACCGTAGTCGACTAAACCGTAGTAAACAATGACAATTTGAACTAGTGGCGGTGTTCCACGGATAATTGAAACGTATACTCTTGCAATCATACGTAGAAAGCGATTGCCCTTCAGTCGGGCAACCGCGGTAATTAAACCAATTATTAAACCAAAGAACATTGACACCACTGTGATAAGTAAAGTATAGTATGCCCCTTTTAGTAAAAAGGGGATATTTTCAATAACCAAATCCATTGTAGTGACCTACTTTCTTATTCTGCTGGTGGTGCTTCTTCAAACCATTTCATGAAAATTTCTTCGTACGTACCATCTTGTTTCATTTCTTCTAATGCTTTATTTAATGCATCAACAAGCTCTGTATTTCCTTTTTTCACCGCAACGGCCGCTTTATCGGATTTGATTGGTTCGCCAACTGCTTTAATCGCATATCCGTTTTCTTCAATGACAGGTTTTAAAGCATATACATTGTTAATTGTTGCATCAATACGACCTGCATCTAAATCTTTTAAAGTTGTAATGACATCGTCGTACGTATTAATTGTAAAATCTCCAACTTCAGGCATTAATTCTGTACGTAAATACGTTTCATCATTTGTACCTAGTCCAACACCGATTTTTTTCCCTTTAAAGTCTTCTTTTGATTGAATGTCTGTATTGGATTCTTTTACAATGACTTTTACTTGGTTTGTAATGTATGGTTCTGTAAAATCAATTTGTTTTTGACGTTCTTCCGTAATCGTTACTTGGCTCACTAATATATCAAATTTATCTTTTTGTAAGCCTGGAATAAGACCTGAGAAGTCTTGTGCGACAAACTCTGCTTCTACACCTAGTCGATTAGCTAATTCTTTAGCGATATCTACGTCAAATCCATCATATTCTTTATTTTCGTTTAAGTAATTGTAAGGCGCATATGTCCCCATAATACCAACTGTCATTTTGCCATCTTGTTGAATTTGCTCAAGAGCATTTGTTTCTTCTTTTTTTGAATCTTTCGTTGTATCTGTTCCACATGCAGCTAATATTAGTGAAGTAACTGCTACAAGTGATATTAACCATTTTGCCTTTTTCATGTTTTTTCCCTCCTGTTTTAGACTCCGAAAATACCGAAAAATTCAAATTTAACGGTCTCTTCAATAATTTGTTGTAGTGAATGATGCTGCAATACTTGGCTTGATGAGGATGTTTTAAATAACCATCGCGATAAAACCCCTTCGAGAAGACTCATGACAAAAACAGCCTGCATCTCTGGATTGATGTGTTCATTTGTCATATGCAACTCTTTTGCCCTTCTTATATTTTTTGCAAAAGCAGCTTCCATATCCGTTTTAATTTCATCCACTTTTGCTTGTAATGTAGGCTGTGAATGAATCCCTTTTAGTATGATTTGCATTAAAAACGGATTTTCTTCAGCAAATTGAAATATATGTTCAAATATATTCATGGAAGAGACAACTGAATCTTTCACATCCACCTTCGTTGTACGATATCCGATTTGGATCGCATTTAAAATTTGAACACGACCAGCTTCCAACATCTCTAAACAAATGGCTTCTTTACTTTCAAAATGCCAATAAAACGTCCCTTGGGAGACTTCAGCCTTTGCTACTATGTCAGAAATTTTCGTATTCTCAAAGCCTTTTGTTGCAAATAATTCTAATGCAATCGCCAATAATTGTTGCTTTCTATCCTGCCTTCTCATTCGATCTTGCATCATTCACACCCTCCTAACTGACTCATCAGTTAATTAAATCCTACAAACTTACTTGAGATTAGTCAAATGTTTTTACTTAAATTTTTTCAAAAAATTTAATTTGCTAGAAATATAGTGCATTTATATAAAAAAAGAAGCCATTTGAATAATTTCAAAATGACTTCTAAACAATTGAAATTTACTACCTATTACTCTTCATCAAGAATATCCATTTTCTTTAACGTTTCCACCGTAATTTGTTTTGATTCTGTTCCGGAGCCATCTAGGTTAACAGCAAACACCCATGTTTCTTTCTCCGTTTCAATAAAGCCGACATACCATCCTAATCCCATATCTGAAAGTCTCGTTCCCGTTTTACCGTGGAGCGTATACTCATCCTGTTCGTCTTGAATCAAAATTCTTTTGACGGTTTTTTGGTTCTTTTCCGTAAAAGGAAGATCTTCTTCTACTAAGCTTTCTATAAAGTCTACTTGTTCTATTGCTGAAATTTCCAATGTACTGTCGAGCCAAAATTCGTCGATTCCACCAGATATATCTCTATTTCCATACCCTATTTGATTCACAAACTTTTCCATGTTCGTTACCCCGATATCCCGCGCCATATCTTGATAAAACCAAATAGCGGATTCCCTTATAGCGGAGGCTAAGGTGTGATCCCGATTCCAACTTTCAAATTCTCTTATCACTCCATCCCATCTTTTCACTTCATACTCATCTCTTACTGCGCCTGTCTCCAAACCGATTAACGAATTCGGCACTTTAAAAGTCGATTCGGGTGTGAATCGTTCTTCACTTCTCTCACGGTTATAGACATACATCTGATCATTTTTTAAATTTTTCAAAACCATCGTGCCATCTCTTCCATCAAATAATTGTTCAATATGCAATTCCTTCGTTTTTTTACCTTCCGCGCCTGGAGTTGAAGAAAAAGTAGTAAAAGCAAGGACGATTGAGAGTAAACACAACCCTATGAAACTAGAAACCTTTTTCATTGAACCTTTCTTTACCTTGTCCATTTGAATAACCTCCTTATTTTAGAAGTTTTTGGAACTTCCATCCTTTATACTAAAGAGGTAGATTCATTTCCGGTAGATAGTAAAAACGCCATCTGTACCCATACAAAATAAGGGGTGGAAATTTAAATATGGACACGAAATATCAAGAAATTATGAATGAAATTCATGCACAAATTGCTGACGGCCGCCTTCAACCCGGAGGGAAATTGCCGTCTATCCGAGCCCTTTCAGAGGCCTTTAAATGTAGTAAAAATACAATTATTAAAGCTTATAATGAATTGGAAAAGCAACATAAAATTTATGCTGTTCCAAAAAGCGGTTATTATCTCGTCGGCAGTCGTCATTTAGATTCCGAAACAGAGGAAATGATTGATTTTGTTTCTGCCGGTCCTGACAAATGGCATATGCCCTACCGTGATTATCAACATTGTATGAATCAGGCAATCGAATTATATAAAGAAGACATGTTTCAATACGCCGAGCCCCTCGGTTTACCTATTTTAAGATCCCAATTATCGAAGCAATTGCAAGCGCTTCAAGTGTTTGCACCAGCACAAAGAATTTGTGTCGTTTCCGGTTCCCAACAAGCCCTTGATATTTTAGTAGCCCTCCCCTTCCCTAATGGCAAGACGGAAATTTGTATCGAGCAGCCAACTCATTTCAGTATGATTGAGTCAATTTCATCAAGAGGGCTGAATGCAGTTGGGATTGAAATAACAAAAGAAGGCATCGACTTGAAACAATTAGAAAAAATCTTTAAAGAACGGCCTATTAAATTCTTTTATACTGTTTCCAGATTTCAAAATCCTACCGGCTATAGTTATACAAATAAGGAAAAGAAAAAGATCGTTGAATTGGCCCAAAAATATGATGTATTCATTATCGAGGATGATTATATGGGAGATCTTGATACACGGAAAAAAGCGGATCCGATGTTTGCCTACGATCCTTCTGGCAGAGTCATTTATACGAAAAGTTTTTCAAAAGTACTTTTACCTGGCTTAAGACTTGGGGCCGCTGTTTTACCTGAGTCGCTTATTGAGCTTTTTTCGAAAGCAAAGTTTGCTGCCGATGTCCACTCTCCTGTTTTAACGCAAGGTGCCTTGGAAATTTATTTGCAAAGCGGGATGTATAATGCCCATATACAAAATTTAAGAACAATTTATAAGAAAAAAGGCGAGATGTTAAAAAGGGCTTTCCTTACCTATTTATCTGAAGGAGTAACCTTCACCGGTGCCGAATCTGGATTTTACTCTTCGATTCAATTGCCCTATCCATTGAAGGCATCCCATCTCGTAAATTCTTTAAAAAAGAAAAACGTTCTTGTTCAAGATGCGACAGGCATGTACCTACCTCCATATAAAAAAGATAACGTCATCCGTTTGAGCGTCTCTCAAGTAGAAAAAAGGAAAATCGAGGAAGGAATTCGAATCATTGGAGAAGAAGTTATAAAACTGTTAAGGAAAAACTAACGATTTTGGAGGTATACATTTGAACTATTTAAAAATGCGAGCAAAGCATTTTACTTACATATTATTTGGATGGATTATCGGTTTTATAATTTCCTATTTTCTATTTTCGAATTTAAATCCTACCATTCTATTTAGACTCTTTTTCTTTTATTGCCTTGGTGAAGTAGGTTATTTCTTTTTCTGGAAATATAAGCAGAGGACCGTAGAAGATTAAAAGGGTTGGTAAACAACTGTCATATTTCGAAGGTAAAATCCGTATCTTCTTAATAAGGAGATGGGTACATTGGTCAATCTATTAGAAAATTTGTTTGATATTTCAATTTCAATTCTATTTTTAAGTACCATTGTTTATTTGTTGCAATTAAAGAAAGCGAAACGAGCAAGAAAACTGTCCTCAATGGAGCACTTTATGTACATTGTGATACGACTTACCTATTTTACTGCAGCATCTAGTTATGTACTTCTTTTATTAGATAAACATTATTAAATCTATTGGAGGATACGGAATGAATAAAGAAATTTTGTTAAAGGAGCTATATTTTTTAAAAGACAATATAAGTCATTATATTTTACTGTATAAGGAAGATTTTGCTGATTGGGCTCCCCATAATAATTTGAGAAGTCTTTTTTCACTTGTGAATCACATATCTGGTATTCCGATGATGACGGCGAACATTCTGGAGCAACTGCCAGATGAATGTATTTTCCCATTGGATGAACCCTTTTTGATTAACCATATTGATACCCCTGGCTTATATCATTTCTTCCTAGATGGATTTAAAAAGTTAGAAACGTTTGTTAAAGCGATACCAAATGATGAATTTAATACGAAGCTAATCCGCCATCCCTTTGGAGAAAAAGTGACTCAAGCTAAAGTTACTTTCGATGCCATCACCCACTTATACCATCACCGTGGGCAATTACACAATTACTTAAAGCAACTCGGTCAATCGATTTCAACTGATACGCTATATGTGAATTCATAAAAATCCCTACTTGTTAAAAGTAAGGATTTTTCTTATCCGTTATTCAATAAAAAGGAAAAAACGATAGACACAATAAAATTAGGGATAGCAAGTAAAAGTGAGCTAGTAAACATTTTATATCGGCTCTTCCGATCTTCTTCCGATTCGGTGGCGTAATTTGCCCTAATTCGATCTCCGCTTACAAGTGTTCCCGAAAAAATCAGTGTAGCAACTAAAAAAACGACACCGATACTACTAGTAATAACAGGAATCATATGAATATCCCAAAATACCAAAGATACAATGATTCCTACTAATGAAAGGATAAAACCAATGATTACATATTTCAATATACTTCCCCCCCTTTAGTTATTGTACGTTACAATTCCCCATACGTTTCATTAGGCGAGAATTAATTCCCCTAATCTAAACACCCTTTTAATTTTGAAGCCAATTGATCTTGTTTATAATACATATCGTTTAAAGAAAGGACGGCAAAGTAAGAAGAAACTTCATTTTTCACTAATAAACAATCATCATATAGTAAACTAATATGTAAATTTGTTTTAGGTGTCCTTTTACTTACCTTTAGAAAATTGGCCAATTCTAAATAAACTGGATGCACCATTTCATCCACTGACCTCTCGATTGCAAAGTGCCCTACATTACTACTCCACCAAACTTGGAAAGCTGTGTAAATTTCATCAAATAATTTTAAACTACTGTCATTGATTACGAAGAATCTTTCATAAAACCGGTTTCTTTCCTTATGAAAAAAATTTAAATCATGAACTTTTTCATCCGAAATTTTTTGTAATACCTCTTCCCATAGTTCTTTGAATCTTGACTCAAAATCTTCTTTAAACGGAACCGTCGTAGACAAGTAGGGATACTTTAAATGCTCTCCGCTACGATGTTGGTTAAGATAAATATTTTGTAAGTAAATTAAAAAATTTAAAGAATGACTTTCATCTAAACTTATTACGAATGAATTGTCCATTCAATGATCCCCTCTCTTTCCTGAACTATTAAATTCTATAAGAAAGATTCATTACCTTCATTTATAATCTTCAAGTTTTTTATTTTATGATTGATACCTTAAACTTTTATTGGGTACTATTTTCAGGGAGCAAATAATGCTTTTAAATTTATTGGTTTTCTTCCTATTCTTTTATTTTTGTTGACTATATTTCTATGGATTTTAAGAACATTAAAAAAGGAGTGGCAAAAGCTACCCTCTAAAACCTTACTTCAAATGATAGATTAATTGCACTACTCCAGAGGAAAACCTTCTTGTATCGACTAGATTTAAATTTAACCTTTGTTTGATATTAACAAACAAAGGTTTCCCCTCTCCTAAAATAACTGGGTGAACCGATAATCTTAATTCATCTACAAGCCCTAAGTTCATAAAAGTAGTAATTAGACTTGAGCCACCGTACAACCATATATCTTTTCCTGACTGACTTTTAATTTTCTCCACTTCTTCTAAAATATTTTCATTAATGTAAACCGCTTTTTGATCCGTCCCTTTTTGTGTTCTGGAAAAGACGTATTTCTTTTTAGTGTGGATAGATTCCATTTGCTTTTGCAAATCTACATCTTCTATATCCGGCGTAGATTCTCCCCATAAATCATAGCTTTTCCGTCCATAAAAAATCGTGTCAATTTGATTTAGGAAATTGTTAAACCCCATTTCCTCATCCATGATGCACCAGTCTATTTCGCCGTTTTGCCCTTCAATGAAACCATCTAACGATACCGCCAAATCTAGAAGAACTTTCCGTGATAAAATTTCAGGCATACGCTCACAACCCTCTTTGTTAATCGTTATTTACCCCACTCATATTTCAAAATACTATAAAGGAATGAATCCCTCCAACCATCTTTCATTTTCAAGTTTTCTCGAATTCTCCCTTCCTTCGTCATACCGACTTTTTCCAACACTTTATATGAACCAATATTTCTAGGATCACAAGTAGCATAAATGCGATGGAGATTGAAATGCTCAAAGCCAAAGTCAATCAACAGCATTGCCACCTCTGTTGCGATCCCCTTACCCCAATAATCTGGGTTCACCACATATCCAATTTCCCCCGTTTTGTTCGTAAAATCGCGAAGGTGCAACTCTCCAGCTCCGACCATTTCGTCATCCTTTTTGTTTATAATAGCGAAGACATATCTTCTCCTTGGGGTTTTAGATGCGTCAGCTAAAACTTCATTTACAAACATTTTAGATTCCTGTAAAGTATTCGGTCCCCAAGGTTGGTAGCGACAGACGATTTCTTGGGAAGCATATTTATGTACGTCGACCCAATCATCTTCAACCATTTCCCTTAAAAAGACCCTTTCTGTTGATAATGTTTTTGTAACTACTTCCATCTCATCCCCTCCACTTTTATTAAGTCCCTTATCAATCTATTCATCCTTAATTTCAACAAAAAGTAATCGAATCCTTCTTGGAATAAATAGAAAGTTAACCATAAAAAAGAGGTAACCTACGATTGTAAGTTACCTCTTTTATCGATTTTAAATATATTGTTTCGCTTTTCTTCCATGTAAAACAAAGTAAAGTGGAATACAAATAATAATGACCGGTACCATCCACATAAACATCGTTTGGAATCCAAGTAATGGAACGAGAATTCCAAGTAAGTATGGGCCGAAACCTAGACCTAAATCATAAAAAATATAATAAGTGGATGTTGCAAAGCCGAAACGGTGTGGCTCTGTTACTTTTACGGCGATTGTTTGAGCAATTGAGTTGAAATTACCAAAACCTAACCCTATTAACGCGGCAGCTAGTAATAACACGAATGAGCTGTGGGCTGTACTAAATAAATACATCCCTAGTGCAAAAATGACTAACGCTGGGTAAACGATGATGTTTGGTCCCTTTTTGTCCATCAGCTTTCCGGTAATAGGTCTCGTTACAATCGTTGCGAAGGCATAAACAATAAAGAATACACTCGCTGCCGTAACTAAATCTATTTCCTCCGCATATGGAGAAATGTAGGACATCACACCTGAATAGGCAAACCCAATAAGTAGTGCAACGAAAGAAATTGGAATCGATTTCGGTTCCATCACCTTTGAAATAAAGGATTGTTTTCCTTCGATTTCTTGTTCGTTTTTCTTTGATGCGATGGTAATCTCTATTTTTACAAAAGCAAGCATCACAATCATACATAATGATAGAAAAACATTAAATCCGAAAATTAACGTATTTCCATGTTCAAATTTCATTAATAGAAGGCCGATAAACGGACCAATCGCTGTCGCTAAGATGGCACTTAAACTATAGTAACCGATCCCTTCTCCTTTTCGGTTAGCTGGTAAAATATATGCAACAATTGTACCGGCAGCAGAACCAATAATACCGACAAATACTCCTTGAATAAAACGTACAATTAATAAAAAGGCAATATGTATTTCAATAAAATATAAACATGATGTAATAAAGAAACCAATAACGCCAATTATTAAAATTTTCGACGGTCCTATTTTTTCAATAAGTCTACCTGTCATTAGCCGCCCTACTAAAGCGCCAATAACATAAATACTGGATACAAGACCAGCCATACTTGTAGATGCATCGTAAGTTTTTATAGTGTAACTTCCGATTGTGACGATTAATAAATAAAACATTAATACGGCCAAAAAGTTAATGAGTGCAACTGATATAAAATTTTTTGTCCATATTTTATCCTTCATAGTGTTTCAAACGCTCCTCTAATATCATAAGCTGTTCCGTCCATTCATTTACCATTTCCTCTGACATTGGCTCTGTTACAAATGATTGGAGTTCCATTACTTTTTCTCCTACTTTTCTACAAAGGATCTGCCCTTCAACAGTTAAAGACAAATATTTTTGCCGTTTATCTTCACCGCTTGTGAATTCAAGTATCCCCTGTTCGTTCAATTTACGCACTAAAGTAGATACTGTTGGCTTCTCAACAGACCACTCTTTCACAATATCGATACTTGTACATCCTTCATTTTTAAATACATGATTTATAACTAGCCATTGTACAGGCGTAATTCCATTAGCAGAACATATTTCTTGAAGTCGGTTCACATACAATTTATTAAAGCGGTAGATTGTTGAAAACAGATTCATAAAAACCTCCAAAGTAGTTAGTATTCCTAACTAACTATATAATAGAAATGATTCTATGTAAATACCAATTGATTTCGATTTCATTAAAAAAGGACGTTCCGCCATGGGTAACGTCCTTTCCTATGTACTATTAAAGTTTCATTTTCATACCTTCATGGGTTGCTTTAAAACCAATCCGTTCATAAAATCGCAAAGCATCTGGTCGCTTTTTATCTGTCGTTAGTTGAACTAGATGACAACCTCGTTCCTTTGCCCTTTCAATAGCCCATTTGAATAACTCTGTCCCGAGCCCTTTCCCGCGCATAGAAGTCGCCGTTCGAACGCCCTCAATTGTTGCTCGCCACCCACCTTGATATGTTAGATATGGAGTAAAGGTAATTTGTAGTACACCTACCACGTCCTCTCCTATACAAGCTACTACTAACTCATTGTTTGGGTCTGACGATATCGCCTGAAAAGCTTCTATATAACTTACTGGCAGCGGCTGTTCATATCGTTCCCGCTGACTCCCCAACACATCATCAGCAAGCATTTGAACAATTTGATCTAAATCTGTTTCTTCTGCTATTCTAAAATCTAATTCATTTATCATCATACTTGAACCCCTTTCTCTATAAATTAAGTTCAACAAACATGGGGGTAATCCTTTTAAAATCGCTCTATTTAAGGGAAATTATAAGATTATTGTTTTTTATTTCTTGCTATATATTCTAATTGTTGTGCAATATAAATTAATACCATTGCCCCGATTCCATTCCACATACCGCCAAAAAATAACCCTACAATTCCACCAAAAGCTATATAGAATCCTAAACTTTTATTTATCACTTACTCACCTGTCCCCTGGCTCTGATTTATTTCTAAATCAACCATATTTTATCGAATTTCAACCGTCCCCTACAGATACACTCTAATGGGCATAGTTTGGTTTTTCCGGTGGCCAAGTAGCCTCTACTTTAAAACCTAATACAGCTGTATACCACTCGATAGAAGTTTCTAAATTTTTACGTTCTTACGTAGGATAATCGTGTTTTCATTATCCTTTCCTCCCTATTCATACCAAGCCGTTTCAGGTCGATCATCTGGATACCCATAGACTTCCCGATACTTTTTTCTTTCCTGTGTAAATTCAAACCATTGCTTGTTACTCTTCGGGTTATTGGCGAAATGAATGACACATCGTATTTGATCTTCTACACAACTATCCGTCCAAACGCCCATTTTCTTCTCTAATTCATTAAATAATGTCGCACCGTCTTTTTCCTGTAACTCTTGTAAAGAAAAAATATGTAAATGGTTAACGAGCTTTTCTGCAAGTTCATATCCAATGGATGGGACTCGTTGAAATTCTGCAAGTGCTTTTATTTTCTTTGCTTCGTCTAACGACATTTCCAGTATTTCTGCTATTTGATTTGTACTTAGTGTATGTATATCTCCTAATTTCACTTTCGCTTTTCGAAGTTTGCCTTTGTCTTCAACTGTTAACGGTAACTTTGGATTGGAACCCAAAAAACCCCTCCTTCTATCCATTGTTAGTAAGTATAATTCGACAAAAAGTTTAATTATCCTACTACTCCTACTACTTGAGTGAGTAAGAGACGAATACCCAATGGACCCACCCCTCTTTACTTCCTCAAACTCTTTTAACAATAAATGCCCCAGCAATCGTCATTAAAAACACTCCGCCTAAACATAAAATCAACAGTCCCGTTTCGATCGTTTTTACTCCCATTGCATACGCAATTAATAGAGCAGCCCCACTGCCTATTAAAATAAAATATAGCGCCCCCAAAAAATACTTTTGGAGATTTTTTAAAGTTCGTTCATCGATTTCAGGCACATTTCCCCTTCTTTTCTGACTCCATTTAGAAACCATCAAAAATACCATTAATCCACCTATAACTCCAATGATAATTGGCAACATTAATTCAACAGGATAATCACCCGTTTCTTTTCCAATGATATATATACCTAAAAAACCGCCTATTATCATACATAGAACAATCACAGTCCATAACAAATGCTGTAACCTCTTAACGCTCACCTACTTCACTCCTTTTCCTCTAAGTAAAATAATTGTTCAAAAGGAACATCCAAATATTTAGCTAATTTTAGAGCCAATTCCAGACTTGGATTATACTTATTTTTCTCAATGGCATTAATCGTTTGACGAGTAATTTGCAAATCTTCCGCCATTTGAATTTGCGTAATTTTTTTGGCTAACCGAACTTCTTTAATATGATTAATTACTTTCACAAAACTTTTCACCCCATATTAAATGTAAAGATATCTTTACATTTAATATAAATAAAAATGGACAATATGTAAAGATATCTTTACATATTGTCCTATAAAAAAACTGGCGGAAACTTTTTCAAGCTACACCAGTTTTTTAGAAAACGATTTATTAAGCAAAACTGTTACTTTTCTTTCCATGCACTTGGCTTAAAATTATAGCACCAAACATTTGGATAACGGTTTTCACGATAATTTGACCGATAATAGCAGCTGGTACAGCTTCCCATGGTAACATACCGGCGCCAAGAGGGCTTAAACCAATAATGACAAACACTGCCGAATCTAGTAATCCTCCTACTAGACCACTATAGAAAACGCGCCAAGCGATAGGTAATTTCAATCGAGTATAAATTTCCGTATCGGCCGTTTCAGCTAAAATAAAGGAAATAGCTGATGCTGCTACGATCATTAATGTATCTCCTAGTAGAAAGGAGACGATTGCCGACAAAACTAATGCTGTAAAAATAAATAAATACGTTTTTTTCCGTCCGTATTTATTTTGTACTAAATCCCGGAAAATGAACGTCGCTCCAACAAACAACGTCCCCATCGGAACGATAAACATTCCAAATTGCAATGGTGCAAAGGCAGCCGTCACCACATTGGCAACGACAATTGATAATAAATAAAATATGATTCTCATTTTACTACTCCTTAAATTTCAATTAAAAACTTGGTCTTTTAAGACTCTACCTTCGAGTTTAAGTACTCATCTAAACCTCTTTTACGCAACTTACAAGCTGGACATTCCCCACAACCGTCCGCCTTTATTCCGTTATAACAAGTGAGTGTTTTTTCGCGGACAAATTCAAGGGCACCGAGCTGATCTGCCAATTCCCACGTTTGCGCTTTATTAAGCCACATTAACGGTGTTTCAATGACGAAAGTATCATCCATTGATAAATTTAACGTAACGTTTAGCGACTTAATAAAAATATCCCGGCAATCGGGATAGCCGCTAAAATCTGTTTCACAAACGCCTGTAACAATATGTTTCGCCCCTATTTGTTTTGCCAACACCCCAGCAAAGGATAGAAACAACAAATTACGCCCAGGCACAAAGGTTGATGGTAATTCGCCACCTTCCCCATCTTCCACTGGAATAGTTCCCCTTGTTAAAGCGTTCGGTGCTAACTGATTCAATAGCGACATATCTAACATGTGATGAGCAATCCCTAATTCTTTCGTTATTTCCTTTGCGCAGTCAATTTCAAGCCGATGCCTTTGACCGTAATCAAAGGTTACAGCTACCACTTCTTCATAGCGTTCTTTTGCCCAAAACAAACAAGTTGTACTATCTTGTCCTCCACTAAATACAACAACGGCTTTTCCCTGCTTCATGTGAAAAAATCTCCTTTATTAATGAAAAAACAGCATTCTAAGAAAAATGCTGTTTTTCCTTAGTTTTTTATAGAGGGTCGCTAATAACCTCTTTATTTAATTTCATTCTTAACGATTATCAATTTTTTCAGGATTTAAATCATGGTTCATTAAACGATGATGAGCCATCTCTTCATATTTCGTTCCCGGTTTCCCGTAGTTACACCAAGGGTCAATCGAAATTCCTCCGCGTGGCGTAAATTTACCCCAAACTTCAATGTAACGAGGGTCTAGTAATTTGATTAAATCGTTCATGATAATATTGACACAGTCTTCATGGAAATCACCATGGTTTCTAAAACTAAATAAGTACAATTTTAACGATTTACTTTCTACAATCTTTTTATCTGGAATGTAAGAAATATACATCGTCGCAAAGTCTGGTTGATGCGTTAATGGGCATAAACTCGTAAACTCCGGACAATTAAATTTCACGAAATAATCCCGATTGGAATGAAGATTATCTACCGCTTCTAATACTTCCGGTGCATAATCAAATGAATATTGTGTATTTTGGTTTCCTAATAATGTTAAATCTTTTAAACCTTCTTCATGGTTACGGCCAGACATAAAAAATCCTCCTTGCAAATGTTTCCCAACAATTAACAAGGAGAAGTTCATATTCTATAAAACTCTTATAAAAACATAAAAGCCATGTCCAGTTATGGACATGGCATCATTCGTCATGTTTCCATAGTTTTTTATAGAGGGTATCAGCTATGAACCTCTCCCGTTCGCCGGGCATTCTATTCATTGAATAGAATAAAGGATGAAGGGGCATTGGTCAATTAAAATTTTGTGAGGCGTTCCGAAATATTTTCCACAGCCTTCATAAATTCTTCAACAAACTTCTCCCGTTCAACGTTATGTAGAACATGAACATTTGGTTTATTGTTTGTACGATTCAAATAATCTACGATAGTAGCACCCGCTGCTTTACCTTCTAACTCCACCTCCACAAAGTGGTCGGTTCCTTCAAACAAGTGAGGTTGCAATAAATACATCACTGGCACTACATCATGAAAATGAACTACTTGATCATAATTTTCTTCATGAAAAGGTGTCTTTTCAATTTGATCAAGATAAAATGTCACCATTTCATGGAGCTTTTGTGTAAATTCCGTCCCCATATCTTCTAATCGCTTGATTTCATCCACTGTAATAAAGGCTTTATGAGTTACATCTAAACCACTCATTACAACTTGAATCCCTGAATTAAACACAATTTGGACAGCATGCGGGTCAACGTATGCATTGAATTCTGCCGTTGGTGTAACATTGCCCCCTACAGCTGCTCCCCCCATCCATAAAATCCTTTCAATTTTCGTTTTTACTTCAGGATGGGCAACAAGTAATGCCGCGATATTCGTCAAAGGACCAGTTGCGACAATCGTTATTTTTTCATCGCTACTTAAAATCGTCTCCACCATTGCAGTCACCGCCGGACGATGGCTCACTGGAAGTGGAGGCGTTAAAAACTGGACGTTTCCAAAACCACTTTCTCCATGGATATCTTCTGCTATTTCCAATCTACGAAGGAAAGGACTTTCTAATCCACGGGCAACTTCTACATTAGCCCCAATGTAACTTAAAAAGACCCGTGCATTATGATTGGATTTTCCTTGGGAGATATTCCCTGAGCTTGTTGTAACTAAACGAATATCTAAAGCATCATCATTTCCATAGACGTATGTTAACATCATTGCATCATCTATTCCCGGATCTGTGTCAATGATTATAGGTATTTTAGACATGAAGAATCCCCTTTTCATTACTTCATAATAATATTCTCTTACTATTAAGTATACTTGAAAAGGGAATAAAAGGAAGCCTTCGAGTAAAAAAGGGAAAAGTTGTTAAACTTCCTTAAGTAATGAATCGATTTTGCTACTAGACGAGTTATTGAATTTACCGTCATTCTCCTTTGCTTCTACTGGGGTATCATCACCGTTATCCGTACAAGCTACAACAAAAGGAAGTATACACATTATAATTAGAATGTGGAGACGTTTTCGCATCGTTCTACCTTCTTTTCATTCATTTTCCGCTTATTATTTTCAATATGGAGCAAAGTATGCGTTGAAATTATTTACAAATAGAAGTTAAAAGGGCTTGCTAGCATTAAAAATAGAGTACATTCATATCCTTTCCTTCGTTGGATATCTTTCCATATTCTATAAAATACAACCTTATACCCTTTAAAATACGAACATATGTGCTATAATGTAGGTGTAATAGCTAAAAAATTTAAAAGGACGATTGGCGGAACTCCTTTACAGAGAGGCGGTGATGCCTTGTCTATTTCTGAAACATTAATGTTTTCCGTGGCCTTCGCCACTTTAATTGTGACTGTGATTACAGTAAATCAAAAAAAATAACCTACCTGAGCTCTCGCTCAATGCAGGTTAAACTTCGAACTGGTTGCCAATCCCTTAGGACTAGCTATTACCGTTGACTGCTTGATGTTGCAGCATCAAGTAGTCTTTTTTACTCTGTTCTTCTAATAACTTCATTATACCAAAATTTCGTTATATTGAACATATTGATACACATTTTAAAAGTTTCATATATCAACTATGATAAAAAGAATATTATGTGGATTCATTATTCAATGTTGCTATAGAATTCGTTATAGATATGCTGGATTTTATTTAAAATCTTTTGCAGATCATGATCATCATACAACGTTTGAAATACTCGTAGTAGTTCGGGCTCATCTAAGCATTTAATAGATACTGATCGCGAAAAGATACGATTAAATTTTGCTTCTGGAGAAAGTCCCTTTTCACTAAAAATAATCCCCTGTTCTTTCATTTGTTCCATTAGAACAATCCGCTTATTTGCCTCGATTGGACCAACTTCTAAAGTAAAATAAAGGGAATCTTCATTAATCATGAACCAAAATAGAAATGGTCCGTTATACCACCACCATTTTTCTCTAGTTTCTCCTAATCGATCTTTAAAGGAATCAAAAAGTGGAATAATGAAAGAAAGGTGTTTGTTCGATACACGATAATCCGTTTCAGGTATATTCGTTAATGCCATCCATTTTCTAAACGCCCTTTGTACTTTCACTTTAAAATCATAACCCTTTTGTTTCTCCATAGTCGCTTTTGGTTCATCTATTTCTACATCATCATTTTTTAAAATAGCCGCTACTTGATTTCTTACTTGTGTAAATTCTGCTGAGTTATATAAGTCAAACATCCCTTGTGTTAACTCTGCCATATCATCCCACTTGTTAATATCCATTTTTTGAGTAAAGAAACGGGTATAACGAGCCGTTTCTAATTTAGATCTTTCTTTAACCGATAAACCTGCTCGCTCTAATTTTTCCAAAAATGAAAGGCGTTCGGTGTATTCAATTGGCCCAATTTCTGCTATCATACTCAATCGACTATCTTTCGCTTGTTCAAACCATACGACTAACCCTTTTCCTAACCAATAGGTTGGTTCTTTCAAATGGGCATGACTAATTCCTTCCCATTCTGGCGGTAGTAAGTGAGGAGTAGTTGGCTGGGAGCGATACAACACATTATTATTAAATTGCAGTTTAATAAATTCGTCAAAACTATAGGACAAAATATTTTGCCCATGTTTATAAATATATTGAATCGTATTTTTATATTTCATTAAAAATTCAAAATAATAACCGGTTTCAAAAATTAATGGCTTAGATATACTTGCCGTTTCTTCAAAAAGAACATCGATTGTTTGCTTATGATTTAAATAAATATCAATAGCTTGTAATATTTGTTCCTGATTAGGATAAAATTTTTCTTTTAATATTTGATTATAATCTTTAATAAATTGAAATACATTATCGCTTAATCGATCTTTATATAACCCTAAAATAGTATGTAATATAACCTCAATTTTCTCGTATGTTAGAATAAAATAATGGGAATTCGAAGGTTTTTCCCCATTAAGGGTTAAGTAAATAGGAATAATCGTAAAATTTTTAAATGTATGGCGAGTAAATTCCAAATAATCATTCAATTGATTTACAGACTCCGAAGAATAAAATTTATTTTCTATGATCAAAACCGTTTTCAACTGCTGGTTCACAATTAGTAAATCAATATATCGATTTTTATCTGTCTTTACTTCTCGATAAACATGACTGTCGACTAAGGAATGATTAAGGATATTCCCGATTTTTTGATATTGAACATTTCCGCCATTTTCATCCATTAACATAAGATGTTCCATTACTTTACGTAAAAAATAATCACTCAAATTGTGATTTTCCTTTGGGTTCAGTAACCAAGCCAATATATTCGAATGTCTAATTTCATGATTTTCCAATTTTAATATTTTTAAAGTATTAAAGGAATTTACTTGCTGGTTCAATTGTTGAAAGTTTGCATCATTTTCTAAGTCAAATAAATCTCGTATTTCCACTCTAATGCCTCTCCCATCTGCCTTATTTAAGTGAATATTATTTACATCCTACTCCATTAACGTCTTAATATTTTTTAACAAAAAATTGTTTACCTATTTCATTAAAAACAACCTTTTTGTATTCTCTACCGTTAAAAGTCCGGGTCTCACTTTCAATACCATACCCTTCCTATTTGTCATTTTTTACCTTGACTCGATGACCATTTCCATCCACTTCTTCACTTAAAATACCTATTGCTTTTAATTTTTTATTAATCATTGTTCCGGTTAATTTTTTACTTATAGTAGGATCAATGACTACATTAATCGCCTTAGAAAAGTCATTAATCCCAATTTTCCCTAGAGGCAATGTAACTTGTTTTAATTGTTCATCGGTTATGTGAAATGTGGCAGGTTTTCTCGGAGGTATCTTTTTAACTTCAAGCTGTTTTGAAATATAATCTGAAAGATAAAATAAAGGACGTATAATTTGAGGGTCATGTAAAAAGCTGTGATCATTGATAGGTTCATTATTTAATGGATTAATACCGTTCGCCAGTTTCATTAAAATGCTTTTCGATTCTAATAATTTTTCCTTTTCCATTTCCACTATTTCACCTCTAAATCAAAAGCTTATAAAAATAGAACTGTCCATCCCAGGGATGTTCGTTTATAAAGGAATACTAAACGATTCATCCCTTCTTATCTTCGAAGATAGTTCTATTTTAATAAGCAACAGGAGAATGTCAACGACACCTCAGTTTTATATTTAAGGTAAAAAGAATTGAAATTCTACATTTCGAAAATAATCCAATCGAAATAGAACATTTCCTTTTATATAGGCCGTAAACTTTTTATTTGAACCATATTTTAGGGCCATTTATTCTATTTTGATTGTTTATCTGCATTTTATTTAAGGGGAATTTTTACCCTTGCAATTGTTTCATAGTCGTTTGTAGAGTAGAGGGCGATTTCGCCATTATACTTCTCTACTACTTCCTTTACGATAAACAAGCCTTGGCCTCTTGTTTTTCCCTTTTCGGCATGTTTTGTAGAAAAGCCCTGTTTAAAAATTTCTTCACATTCGGGAACTTTTGGCCCGGTATTTTTTATTTCAAAAATATAATGGCAATCCGTTGCTTCACAGCTAACTGTTATTTGACGGAGCTCTTCTGGCAACTCATTTGTTGCATCCATCGCATTATCAATTAAGTTAGACAATATTTTAATCATATCCGTTGATTTAATTCGATCAAATGGGTTCGGGTCAACGGAAGTCGTCATATTAATTTGATGGTTATTTGTAGCCAGTTTTTTCGTTTGCAATAGAATAGCCAATCCAGGATGTTCGATTGTGGAATCGACGGATACTGATTTAATTAACTGGACTTCATTAACTAGGGAATTAACATATTGTTGGGCTTTGTCGACAGCCCCAATGATTAAAAGACCATGTATAACTTGGAGATGATTTGTCATGTCATGTCTTAATGAAGAAACAGATGTAATTAACGTTTTTATTTCCTCTTGGTATGTATCCTCGGTATATTCAACTTCTCTTACAACTGCCTTTTGATACCATCTTTGAATGAAATAAAAGCAAGTAATCATAATGAAAATAAATAACGCATTAAAAATAAAAATGATAATATTATTTTCTAAAACACTTGTTTTTACTTCATTAATATCTTCCACACTAATATCAATACCAACATATCCAAGCACATTATTAGAATCATCTATAATGGGTGCTGCTACTGTTAAATACGTTCCATAGTCCGGATCTTTTATCATATTTGTTGTAAATGGCTTGCATTCATAATATGCCATCTTCACAAGCTTTTTTGGAACATTCGTCAGTTTCCCGATTTTAAAGGATTTCTGTTTATCAGCAGGTAGCCCTGCAACCATTGTTTTCATCACTTTTGGACTATCTACTTCTATTGTATAAACAAAAAGAGCACCAATTTTTTCTCTAATATTATTTAAGTCATTATTAATTTTCCAATAGTAATTATTTTTTTGCGGACTCTTTAAAAATTTTTTATATGTTTCAATATCAAATCGTTCTGAAATGGTTTTAGCCGTCTCCAAATTTTGATTGGTAATCGCCTCTTCAACTGTACTTCGTATATTTACATTTGTCGTATAAACACTAAATGATGTAAAGAATAAAACTAATAAAGCTGAAAGAACTAAAATAATTTTTATATTTGTTTTTTTCATTACTATAGGTACTTCCTTAAATTTATTTCATTCCGATTAAACCTTATACTATTATAGTAATATAGTAGGATTAATTTTTAAACAAATATGGAAAATATTTTTTTAAAAACCATCAAAAAGGGACTAAAGAAAAACTTTAGTCCCTAATATCGCAGGTTTCCGACAGCGCCAAATAACACTTTAATTCCAGGCAGTGCGTTCACTTTCTAATTGTCTTTTTGACCTTTTTTCGAAGGCATTGTTCGAATGGGTTTGTTCTAAATTTGCATTGATATGAATTTCAGAAGCAAACTCTTCACTACTGTTTTTGGATTGACGATTTCGATTCATTGGAATCTTCTCCGTTCCACAAACGTTCCCTTGACAATTGGACCTAGTATTATTCGCTTCTTTATTTGGCATTGCTATCCTCCCCATTGATATGTTTGAAAAGTAAGGTCGCTTTCAACAAAGCTTTAACTTTTCAATAGTAGTTTGTCCATCTTCGGCTCGATTATTTTGGAAATAAAAATGGGATTTCCAGCCAAACTATAATCCATATCATTATCATCCTTCATACATTTCGATTATTTCCTTTGCCAAATAATAAAATGCATGAAATGAACTGTCTTTTCCCCATTTCTGTTTGAAAGTTGAATAAGATACGTAGTAATCCGCCGCTTTTGCCATTTGGTTCGTTTCTTTAAATAGTCGTCTAAACACATGAATGTTCATACTTTTTAATTGCTCTAAAGTAATTCTATGTACTTTTGAGTTTTCTTTATATTTTGTTACAACAATGCCCAAATGTTCAATTTTCATATCCATATTATCGGCAAATTCATCCACACGATTCATCACATGGGAAATTCCGTACGAAGACAATATGTCTGGTATGGTAGGCGTAATATATCCATTCGAAATTCGAATTCCGTTTAATGTAATAAGGCTAAGGTTTGGGGGGCAATCAATTAAAATATAGTCATAGTCATACTTAATTGGACGGATAGCATTTTTTAAAATTTCAATTGGATTGTTGGAGTAAAATGGCCCCGTCGGCATTTTAGCTAATACATCTTGAATGCCAATTAAGTCCAGACTAGATGGGAGAAGATCAATCGTTTGCACTGTATGAATATTGGACACGTTTTTTTGCAATGTTTTCTCAAGTATAAATTTTTTATCGTCTGGGTCTAACGCTTCTTCAAACATCGTCGCTAACGTATATCCATCTTGATTTAATTCCATCCAACGTTGTTCACCAAGCAACATCATTGTTGCGTGAGTTTGGGGGTCAAGATCAACAATTAATACCTTTTTCTTAAACTCCGACGCTAGCATTTCTGCTAATCCTACAGTTGTCGTTGTCTTTCCAACGCCACCTTTAAGATGAATGGTTGATATGACAATAGCCATCCGTCCACCCCTTTCCCTCTTTTACATTAAAGTATGTATCGTCACAACTTTTCATTAACAAATCTCTATTAATACAAAATTTAACTATATAAGAAAAAAAGAGACATTTCTAGGGAAATAATTTCAATTTCACAAAGAAAAATGGTCGAATTTTGTAATTATAACGAAGTTTAAAGCAAAATGTTTTTTTGTGGATAGTACGTATGAAACGTTTTAAATTTATAATTTTTATTGTGGATAAATCAGTCCTTCACAAAGTAATTACAACACCCCTACCCAAGCGGTGATGGAACATTTTGTATTTTATTAGCGTTTCAAATATATGTATATTCAGTAAATCGAAACCAAATTCCGATGTTTAGGAGCAAATCGAAATGATTAACAAATATTTAGATAAACAAATAATTTTATGCTTAGCACTATTCGGCATTATTAGTTGTTTATTTATTTACTCAAGTAATGCATCATTTTCCCAATACCCAGGTTCTTTTGTCATAAAGCAAATAATTTTCTACTGTATTGGTTTTGTCTTAATGATTGCTATAGCAATGTTAGATTTAGAACAGTTAAAAAAGATTGCTTGGTTGTTTTATATATTTGTCTTTCTTTTATTAATAGGATTAATTGTTGCCCCTGAAAGTATTGCAAAACCAATTAATGGAGCAAAAGCTTGGTACAAAATTAAGTTTATCGGTACTTTACAGCCTTCTGAATTTTTAAAGTTTGCCTTTTTATTAGTCATTGCCAAAACGATGGAAAAACATCAAAACTCAATAGCAAAACAAACACTCATTTCGGATAGTTATTTACTTGCTAAAATCGCAGCGATTGTCATACCACCAATGATTATCGTTTATAAACAACCCGATACAGGTATGTTAATGCTTTATTTAGCATTGATCATTCCTATGATCTACTTTTCAACGATTAATAAAAAACTATTACTAACATTCACTGCTATCCCTATCAGTATTGTAGTAACATTGATCATTTTATATTTTCAATTTCACGATTTTTTCATGAAACATATTATGGGTCAATTATCCCCCCATCAAATAGCAAGGATTAACGGTTGGCTTTTCCCTTATGAATATGAGGATTCTTCCCTTCAAGCAAGAAAAGGAATGTTAGCCATTAGGTCAGGGGAAATTACCGGGAAAGGCTTTCTAAACAATGATGTATACATACCTGAAAAACATACGGATTTTATTTTTTCTACTATCGCTGAAGAAGTAGGTTTTATCGGTTGTACTTTTGTCATTTTACTGTACTTTTTATTTCTTTTTCGGCTCATTACTATCATCATGAAAACGAATGATTCATTTGCCTATACGGTAGGTGCAGGAATCATCGGTTTATTCACCTTTCAAATCTTCCAAAACATTAGTATGACAATGGGGATCTTACCGATAACCGGCGTTACGCTGCCTTTTGTAAGTTATGGTGGAAGTTCCTTATTATCGAATTTTATGTTAATTGGTATCATTCTCTCCTTTAAAAAAACGTATCATCACTATTTGTTTTCTTCCAAAGAGAAAGAAATAGACTTATAACTAACTTTCCCATAAGAAAAAGGTAGCATCTCCTAACGAGACGCTACCTTTATTAATTTCGATCAAGTTTTTCATTTAATTTTTGATACACAACTTTCATATCTGGTTCTGTACAAACTTCGATAGCTTTACTTAATTCAAACCAACCGATATCACTATTTTCATCCGGTTTAATAAAGGTTTCGTCCTGTTCATCCGCTTCTAATAAATACGTTACATTTAAATGAACGTGGGTTGCGACATGTTTTCCCTTTTTCACATGGGCTGGAACTCCTAATATTTCTATAGAATAAATCTCATCGGATACAGCGTGGACGTTCGTAAGTCCTGTTTCCTCCATCGCTTCTTTTAATGCTACATGCAATAAGTCCGCTTCCCCATCCGCATGTCCACCAACCCATGACCAAGATTGGTAAATGTTATGATAGACCATCAATACTTTTGTACTCTCTTTATTCACAAGCCATGCAGAAGCTGTAAAATGGGCAAATTCATTTTCCCTTGTTAGTAAATTATCGAAGGTATCCATATATCGTAACATCAATTCTTGATCCTTCGCTTCTTGTTCATTGTACGGATAGTATTGTTCCAATTGTTGTCTTAAAGTCATTTGATTAGGCTCCTCAATTTTCCATTAAGTTTTACTCCTTTTATTTTAAAAGGATTTACTTTCTCTTACTACCTACATTTTAATTTCTACTAAAAACACCTCCTTTAAAGCAAAAGCTTTAACAGGAGATGCCTTTTCAGCTATTATATATTCTCTAACTCTCTACCTAACAATTTCGCTAATTCAAGCATTGCGAATTTCTGAGCTTCCTCTTCTGCATCAGAGTTGTAGTTTGTATTTGTATTCACATCGTAAGTATATACAGTACCTTCTTCATCTACGATAAATTCAATACCCGCTACATCAATGCCATTTCCTTTTAAGAACTGTTGATATTTTTCGATGAGTTCTGTCCGAGAATTATCTACAATTTTAAACTTCATTTGATCTTTTGGCTCTTCTCCAACCGGACAGAATAAGTCTCCAATTTGACAAGCATCCGCAGGACATAATTCGAAACCTTCTGAAGTATCAACTCGTACAGAGTAGACATACTCCCCACCAACAAATTCCACACGCGTTATATGCTGATCTGGAGATTTTACATATTGTTGAACGAGAGTAATCCCATCGACGGGTTCTTCAAATGCTGGGCTATCTAAATACTCTTGCAACGCTTCTAAAGAATAGAATAATTGAACCCCTAACCCTTTACCTGCACGGTTATGTTTTGTAATGAACGGTAATGTATTTAATGATTTAGCAGCTTCCATAATTTGATTTTTCCCAACAGCCGCTACTGTTTTTGGTACACGAATACCGTATTTTTCTAATTGCGTATATTGTTTTACTTTACTTAATTCTAATCGAAGGGCGTTACTGCCATTTAACACTCTTTTGCCATAAAACTCTAACCAATCAATTACCGCACCTGTTAGTTCAGGAGCAAAACGATGGTTACGAGTGTGGGAAGAAGCACTCATTCGATTATAAAATACGCCTTCAGGTGGTGCTTCATTTAAATTAACAATTCCTTCATCTAAATGCCAAGTTTCATAAGGTAAATTCAACTCTTCTAATCTTTTTGTTAAATGACGAGTCCAGTCATCATTTTCATGAATTACATAAATTTTTTTCGTCATGATGAAACTCCTTTGTTGTATGTAGTTTATTTTCCTTCTTTTATTTTAACTCTATTTACTTTTTTTGCTTATATCATCTTTTAATACCTTATTAGAAATTACTTCTATTAACCAGACAAACTGTACCAACAGAGAAATTTAATTCGACAAAATTTCAGCATTGGAAGCTAAAAGTATTGAAGTATCAACGTTTCCCCACTATCTGTTCTATTTCGCAAAATAAAACATTTCTCGGGAAATAATTTCATTTTTCTACTTCATTACAAATAATTTGTTGAGAAATTCCTATGTTTAGGGATACAAAAAGCAGAATGAAATGAATCATTCTGCTTTTCCCTTTATTCCTTCAGCTCATAAATTGCTTCTACTAAAGTATCGATTACAACCTGAATATCTTCATCTGAGATATTTAGTGGGGGCGATAGAAGGAGAACATTATTAAATCCAGCAACTGTAGTACCATTTTTACCGATAATTACTCCTTTCTCCTTACAAATCGCTATTACTTTGTTAATCGATTCAACTTCAATAGGTTCCTTTGTTTCTTTATCTTTTACTAATTCAATCCCAATCAATAACCCTTTACCCCGTACATCCCCAACAAAAGGATGGCTACTTAATCGAGCTTGTAACGTCTTCAACATTTCCGTTCCTTTTGTTGCAGAACGCTCAAACAGTTTTTCCTCTTCCATAATTTCTAAGTTTTTCAATGCCAATGCACAAGCTGCTGGGCTTCCACCGAACGTGTTCACATGTCGAAAGAAATCGTAGTCTCCACTATCTGTGAACGCTTCATATATTTCCCGTTTTACTGCCGTAGCTGATAAAGGTAAATATGCACTAGTAAGTCCCTTCGCCATTGTAATGATATCCGGCTGTACTCCGTAATTCATAAATCCAAAGGGCTTTCCAGTCCGACCAAAACCGCAAATCACTTCATCTACTATCATTAATGCACCATGTTTTTTACAAGTTGCTTCGATTCCTTTTAAATAACCTTCTGGAGGTATTAGAGCTCCTCCTCCGGTAATAATCGGTTCTAAAATCATCGCTGCTATTGTATCACTATGCTCCCATGTCATCACCCGATCCACTTCTTTTACACTCGGAATATTGAAAATATCTGTATACTCGTCTTCATTATTTCGATAGGAGTCGGGCGGAGAAACGTGAAGAAATCCAGGAGCTAGTGGTTCGTATTTATATTTCCGCTCCGCTTGGCCAGTTGCTGCTAATGCGCCCATTGAATTACCATGGTAAGCACGATAACGGGAGAGTATTTTTAGACGAGAACTGTTACCTTGTTGCTGATGATATTGTCGGACAATTTTAAAGGCAGTCTCGTTTGCCTCTGAACCGCTATTCGAAAAGAAAATAACGTAATCTCCACCAAGAAGTTCATTTAACTTTTCTGCTAGGTTTATAGAAGGAACATGTCCTTGGGATAATGGTGTATAAGCGTTAGAAACCATTTGATCATAAGCTGCCTTTGCCAATTCCTCCCGACCATACCCAACATTGACACAAAACAACCCAGCCATTGCATCAATATATTCTTTTCCATCCACATCCGTTATACGGGCACCTTTTGATTTCTCCACAACTAGCGTTCCATTAGGATTATACGGTTTCATCGAATGCCAAACGTACATTTCATCCTTTTCTAGTAATTCTTTTCCTAAATTCGTATCCAACATCCATGCCCACTCCTATCTTGTTAGCATTAATACATACCCCATTAACGCTTTGTTTTACACATATTATGAAGAAGATAGAGGGTATTTTCATGTAACAAAATGTAAAATAAAACAATAGAAATTAAACAGTAAGTAAAATGGTTTGACTCACGAATTTTAAGTTCTTTTTATAAACTTCCGCGCAAAAAGCATCCATTCTAAAGCAAGGCGATTTTCACCTTTCATAAAATCCTTACCTATTAAACTTTCAATTTTTCGTAATCGATGGTATAACGTTTGCCTTACGATATATAATTTTTTTGCCGTCTCTTGTTTAGAACCATTCGACTGTAAATAAATTTCTAAAGTCTCCACTAACTGACCATTATGCTTTTCATCAAAATCGATTAATGGTTGAAGCAATTCTTCCATCATTTCTTGTAAATTCGTATGCTTTTGCATTTGATAAATAAGTTGGAATACATATAACTCATCATAAAAGGAAGAGTCCGTTTCAACATGTCGAATAATATATAACGTATCCTGGGCACTTTTGTAACTTTCATGAACCTTCGTTAACTCCTTTACAAACTTGCCCACTGCCATTTCTTGACCTTCGATTAAATTAGATGTTTCGAGTTTCACGAGACAATCTTGTAATCTCATCTTCATCGAATCAGTATCTTGACGGTTCAATAATATGAAAATAAAATCATTTTTCCTTTCAATGACAAAAGAAAGAAAACCCTTTTTATCAAAAATCGTATGGCAATTTAATTTAAAATAGGTCCGATCCAATTGTTGATTTTTTTCGTTTCTCGGCAGGGAAAGAATAAGTACTGTACTATCCGTTTGCCTAAAGCTTGGCCATTCCGCTAATAAAAATTGTTTAATTTCCGATTCGGTATGGGCCCCCTCCAACCATTCCTCTAACCATTTTGCATCCTCTTTCCTTTTCCTTTCATCCACATATAAATCCCTAAGTAACAGCTGGGCTAAAGCTGTTATCGTTCTGTCTAAAATGAGGAGCTCAAACTCGGTTATTTCCTTCTCTTCACTATATAACGTTATTTCTCCAAAAATATGTTCGAACAGATAAATCGGTTTTGTTATAAATTGGGTACTATCATTCCGATTTAACTTCTTTTGGAGGAGAGCTTCCCTTTGTTTCTTTGCCATATTCGGATAGAAAATTGGATCTTTACCTTCTACTTCGTAAATCGTTTGGATTTTCAAATATTCATATAAAGGTTTTAATAACTGTTCACTATTTTGCGCATGTAAAGTTTCTTTATTTAGTAATTGGGAGTAGTTTTCTAATTTAGCGATCATGGAATATTGGTGGTTAATAATAAGGGTATGTAGGTCTTGGGTAATTTCAACAAAAGGAACTTCTTCATGAAAAACGATGATGGGAAATTGATGGTCGTTTGCTAATTGAATAATCTCTTCCGGCACTTTTTGAATATATGCTCCATATTCAATGCAAAGTCCGGCACATTTTGCTTCGATAAGCCCTATAACAAATTGTAAAAAGTGGTCTTGATGATGTTGAAAACTGACACCGGTTGTTAAAATGAGCTCCTGTCCTTTTAATAGTTTTTGAACATTTGACACTTCAAGGACATGCACCCATTTAATCGTATTATGAAGTCCGCCATCACCAGCGACAACTTCTGCTTGATAAAAGTGTTTATTTTTTAAAATATCACGAACTAGTAAGGAATAATGACTCAATTGGCACACACCTCTCTTGTAGAAAAGGAAGTTACGTATATTATAATTTAAATTTTCTGACAAAAGTAGTGGTAAAATTTCTTCAAAATAAAAACATGATCCTCCCTATGGAAGACCATGCTTAAAATTTATTTTGTCGAGTTGCTAGGAAAAGCGAAAGTTGTGGACGTTTCGTCATCCCCATTCAACCACTTTTCAGATATTGTTTTACTTTTTGTAAAGAAGCGAGCTTGATCAGGACCAAACATAAAGCCTTCACCAAACTTGGAACGTTTCCACCCGCCGAAATTGTAATATCCAACTGGGATTGGAATGGGTACATTCACTCCAACCATCCCCACTTCTATTTCTTCCTGGAATTTCCGAGCTGCTGCGCCATTATTCGTAAAGATCGTCACACCATTTCCTAGTTCATGATCGTTTATTAAATCGATCGCTTCTTGTAAAGATTCAACCCGGACGACGATGCGGGCAGGTCCAAATACTTCTTGTTGGAAAACTTCCATAGAAGGTGTAATTTCATCTAATAACGTTGGTCCTAAATAAAACCCTTTTGATGTTTGGCAAATAGTTGGATTTCGTCCGTCTACTACTACCTTTGCCCCTTCTTCAATGCTCCGATTAATATAACCGATAACCGCATCCTTTGATTGTTGCGTAATAACCGGACCAAAATCAACTTCTTCATCTGTATAAGATCCTACTTTTAAGTTCTCAATCATTTCCTTTAAAATAGCAACCAATTGATCCGCCGTTTCTTTCCCTACTACCATCGCACCTGAAATGGCCATACAACGTTGTGACGCTGCACCATATGCGGCTCCAATAAAGGCATTTGCTGTTTTTTCTAAATCGGCATCAGGCATTACAATCATAAAGTTTTTCCCACCACCAAAGGCTGCAACCCGTTTATTGTAACTTGTACCAGTTTGATAAATATACTCTGCAACAGGTGTGGAACCTACAAAGGAAATTGCTTGAACAGTTGGATTTGCTAACAATTCATCAACCGCTTCTTTGTCGCCATTTATAACCGTCCAAATACCATCAGGTAATCCCGCTCTTTTCCATAATTCCGAGAAAAACAGCGCAGACATTGGCACCTTTTCAGACGGCTTTAAAATAACAGCATTCCCTACGGCAACCGCCATGCTTGTTTGGGCGAAGGGTACCATTACAGGAAAGTTAAAAGGAGAAATGGCTGCCACAACCCCTATAGGGGATTTTGTTGAATAGGCATTAATATTTCCACCTACGTTAACTGAATAGTCTCCCTTTAAAAGATGGGGAGCATTAATGGCCAAATCTACTGACTCTAAACCACGGGTAATCTCTCCCTTAGCATCCTCCTTTGTTTTGCCACTTTCCGTACAAATCACTTGGATTAGTTCTTCTTCGTTTTCCTTCACTAACTGACGGAATCTCATCACAATTTCTGCCCGTTTTCCACTGGAAGTATTTCTCCATTCAGGGAATGCCTTTTTTGCCATCTCTATGGCGTTTTTCACTTCTTCCTTTGCAGCAAGAGGAACTTGTGCAATGACTTCCCCCGTTGATGGATTATACACATTGGAAAAACGACCACTTTTACCTGCTACTAACTCACCGTTAATAAAATGATGTAATTCTTTCACTTTTTGTTCAACTGTCATTCCCATACACCCCTAACTAAAAGTTTATAATTATCCCTATTGGATTTTTCGATGAACGATGATCGAATCCTCTTAAATTATTATTAATTTACATGAAATATTCATCGGGTGTAATGGACAATAAGTAAATATCAGATGAATAGTGTTGGACATAATGTAATGGTTAATCTTCCTTTTTAAATAAATTACCTGGCCAAAAAGCCCAACGACCTAATACTGTGGTAATTGCAGGTACTAATAATGGCCGGACAATAAATGTATCGATTAAAACGCCAATTGCTGTAATAATCCCAAACTGAACTAAAAGCTGAATTGGTAATGTTGTTAAAACAGCAAATGTACCAGCTAGTATTAAACCTGCCGATGTGATAACTGAACCGGTTTGAGCAACCCCATTTTTGACTGCTTCTTTAATGCTTTGGGTTTTACGATTTTGCCAAACTTCTGAAATCATAAAGATGTTGTAATCCTCACCAAGGGCAATTAAAAACACAAAGGAATATAACGGCAACGCGCTCGCAATCGATTCCGCTCCAAAGAAAGTTGTCAGTACTAACCACCCTAAACCTAATGCAGCAAAGAAGGATATTAATACAGTGCCTACTAGATAAATCGTTGCCGGAACAGAACGTAAATACAATAATAATAAAATCGCTATGATTACTACCATGACCGGTTGAATAATAGATTCATCCCGTTCCTGAACCGTTTTTGTATCCACTTGTGCTGCTGTTTCTCCACCAATCCAATAGCTTTTATTCGCTTGTTCAATACCAGCCTCTTCTAGCATTTTTTCTATGTCGGTTTTTAAATCTGGTATTAAATCCATCGCTTCCGTAGAATACGGATTTTCATTTAGATCCGCTTCATAAAGCTGAATATTGGAGTCCTTTTCTCCAAAAGTTGGCTCACTTACTACATCAATGTATGGAAGCGCTGCAATTTGGTCTGTTAAATGAACCGCTTCCCCTTTTGTATCAACGATAATTTGAACAGGCGCTAATTCACCAGGGGAAAAATTTTCTGCAATTAATGTAAAGCCTTCCTGTGATGGCATATCCTCTGGGAATGATGATAATAAATCATAATTATATTTAATTTGAGTAGAAGTAATCGCTAGACCACCTAATACGATACCTGTGACTATAATAACTAACCACGGTTTCTTTGTTACATAGTCACCGACTTTCGCCATAACAAGATGCTTAAGTTTTGGCTCTTTATAAGGTTTGTTTTTCACTTCAGCCCTCAGACGCTCCATCCGCTCTGTCCGAGGAACAAATGGGAAAAAGGCTATACGTCCTAATATAGATAAAATGGCTGGTAATACTGTTAAAGCTGCGATTCCCATAACGAAAATCGCAAAACTAAATGGCACTGCAAAACGTTGGAATGCACCGTAATCAGCTAAACCAAGGGTAGCTAAACCTATAAAGACCGTTAAAGCACTCATCATAATTGCTCCGCCCGACTCTTTCATTGCTAGACGTAAGGCTTCAAATTTATTTTCAACAACAAGTAACTTTTCACGATAACGGCTAATTAAAAAAAGACAGTAATCTGTTCCAGCACCAAATAGCAGAACGGTCATAATCGAAACCGCTTGTGCATCTTTATCAATCCATCCATTTTCAGCAAACCACCCTAACAAAGGGCTAATTGCTCCATAAGCAATCCCTACTACAATTAGAGGGGTAACCGCCAATAATGGTGAACGGTAAATGACAATTAGTAATACTAAAATTAAAATGACTGTCGCAATTAATAGTTTAATATCCGCTTGCATAAATAAATTGGTCGCATCAACCGAAATACCCGCAGGACCTGAGAAACGGGCATGCAAACCTGATTCTTCTAGTTTTGTATCATATGGATTTACCCCAAAAGTTTCTTCCGTCATTTCTTCAATTTTTTGTAAGCCTTCTTTAATCGTATCCGTATTCGCCTTTTCATCGAAGAAAATCGGCGTAACAATGGAAGAACCATTATTTGAAACAGTTCCTAATAAAGCCTCTGTTGGCAAAGCTACAATAGGTGGAAGAGATGTTTGTTCATGTAAAGGTTGCTCGCCTAACTGCTTATACAACTCTTGAATAGACTGTAGATCCTTATGACCCAGTCCAGCCTCTTTATACCAGACAATTAATAATGGAATACCGGAATCGGAGGGAAATTGTTCTTCTATGAGGGCATTTGCTTGTTCGCTCATAACCTCTTTCGGCAAGTCACTTCCACCGTAGTTTTCTATACTGTTAATCTGTGGTAAGGTCATTGATAAAATAGCTACGACTACTATCCAGAGTAAAACGGTTACCCAACGTGAACCTTTGTTTCCAACCATTCCTCCCCACTTTTCCAGCGGATGTTTTGACATCGTTTCTTCCCCTTCCATCAATTGTGTTTAAAGTCATTGAATAAAATTCTTGATGGTGAATTCCATCATATCTTTATTCTTGCCAAAGCATAGGAAAATCTCCTTTCAAATCAATTGTATATTTGATTCTATAAAAGCATTTGTTTAAGCATTCATTTCGTAATGGGATGGAATTAGATTGAAATATGAATTAGTTTTGCTTATTAAAATGATATCTAGAAAAGATATTAAAAATAAGTTTGATTTATCTGGAAATTCATTGACTTACTGACACACTGTATGTAATATATAAATTGCATATGTAAATTATATATGACATTTTCTAAGGTGGAAAAAATGAAGAATAATGTAAAAATAACAAGGATTAAAGCCTCTATAACTCAAGAGCAATTAGCAAAAAGAGTTGGTGTAACAAGACAAACGATTGGACTTATTGAAAAGGGCGAATATAATCCAAGTCTTCAGTTGTGTGTTGCAATAGCCAAGGAATTGAATAAAACTTTAGATGAATTATTTTGGGAGGTCGATACAGAATGAAATCATGGATATCCTTCTTATTACCAAATGATGAATATAAAGAAAAAAAGATGTTATATTTTTTCTCGGAAGGCGCAGTAATCCTTTTCATTTCACTTATTGTAATGATCATGTGTAACAAATATTTTAATCTTGACGTAGAATTTGCCTTATTAATAGCCATCGCTATCTTCCTCTTCTATGTTTCAGGAAGATACATAATATCAGGCATCGAATATACAAACATTTCAACAGAGAGGACTTATAAAAAAGAATTAAAAGTTATATCCATTAGAACGATTGGATTTGTCGTTATATATATGACATGCTATTTAATTTTCATAAACTTACCTAAAAATCTCAATGAATGGATTGAAATATTAAGTTTATTAATAGGTGTTAGTATAATTTGGTTTTTATATAGTTATATTTCTTTAAAGCGTTCCTATAAGAAAAATAAAGAACTACTATAAAGTCAAGCTATACAAAAAACACTAGGGTTGAAGCGCACTGACCTAAAAAAATGAGACAAATAAAAACACCTTTCGTTGAAAAACGGGTATTAAACCTATAAATCCAACG